>JBGOXH010000007.1:0-21837 GCA_041479075.1 Bacteroidia bacterium
ATTTTCTGGGAACTATTTTAATATCTTTTATATTAAGGACCTGCATCTGTTTCAGCATAATCCGGCTTCCGGGTTCTGAAACTACAGTTTCCTTTGTCATCATATTCGTTTGTCCGATATTATACTTTGAGCTGACAAAAAAATTTCCCTCGGCAAAACTGATTTTCAGGTCTGTTTCATTTCCCGATTCAAATCCTATGGTAATGTCATGATATGCTTTCGATTCTCCCTTCTTAAGGATAATATTCTCTCTGGATTTCATTTCATCTGTCACGAGCATTGAAATTACCGGTTCTCCACCGGGGGTGTTACTTATTGTTTCAGCGGCATTTGGAACTATTTTGGTTAAAATCAATTTATAAGTTTTATTCCCTGTTTTTATTTTCCTTTTATAATTTTCGGCTGACACTGAGGATATTGCATACTTTCTCGAAACTTCTGCTATTACATTACCTCCGTTATCCTTCACTGAATATCCAATATATTTTTCATTTGAAAAGCAGCTGTTTGAAGTCTCTCCTTCCCTGATGTGAATTGTGCCTTCCCATCCAGAATATCTGGTTATTCCGGCACCGATGATCATAATGATAAATGAGAGATGAAAGAGGGCAACCGGCAATTTGGAGCTTCTGAAAAGCTTATAAATAATCAGTTGTCCGATAAGGTTTGTGGCAAGAAGCAGCAAGATCAGTTCAAACCATCTGGTATTATAAACCATGCTGTATGAAGCACCGGATCCGAAGTCGTTTTCAATAAAAGTGGCTAAGGCCATTGCAACAGCAAAAACTATAAATAAAGACCCCATGAAAAGGGGAGAAAAGAGGAATTTTATTACTTTCATAATATCAGATAATTAGACATATTATTTTTTCAACCTCTTTCAGAGATAAGTTTAAGTTTGTCTTTATCAAGAATTTTAATTTTTGATGCTTTAGACAGTACAATACCGGATTTCTCAAAATCTTTTAATATTCTGACCACTGATTCTTTAGCCATGTTAGTCATTTCACCAATCTCTTTGCGCGAAAGTACCATTTCAAATTCGTCCGAACCATAGATCTCATCTGCTAAATAAATAAGAATTTCGGCGAGTTTGCCCGGCATTTTCTTCTGTGTAATATTGATCAGCCTATTATGAGTCCTGAGTGATTTTATACTTATGTCCGTTATCATTCCTTCAGCAAATTCGCCATTTTCTTTTACCATCTTGCGAAAAACTTCAAAACTAATAAAACAAGCCTGGACTTTGGACAATGCGGATACAGAATAAGTATGTCTGGAATTAACATAAGCACCAGGACCCATTATCAACCTCCCTGGCTTGGCGATGCTCATAA
The DNA here is from genome assembly GCA_041479075.1 of Bacteroidia bacterium. Classification (GTDB taxonomy): domain Bacteria; phylum Bacteroidota; class Bacteroidia; order Bacteroidales; family VadinHA17; genus LD21. The sequence continues at coordinate 1,338 of JBGOXH010000007.1, forward strand.
TTAAATTTTTACCGTTGATTCCTTCAATATAAACTTTGGCCAGTCCCGACGACAGGAACAATGCATTTGATGCAGGCGATCCCTGTTTGATAATAATTTCGCCCGTATTAAAGCTTGCTTCATATCTGTGCTCATTTAAATAATGAAGCTCTTTAGGGGTAAGATATTGGAAATTCTTCCACCTTTTAGTACAAGTTTCACAGCTTCCAATGGTATTTTTTTCAAACATATATCTGTTTTTAAGGGTCTCAAAATTGTTTTTTAATCAGGCAAATAAACGCAAAACTTACAAATATCATGTGATTAATTGATATATATCACCTTTATGAAATACATCTATCAATCTTCAATATTGCATATAGCATAAGTACTGTTAAGGAAATAACAGATCCTTTTATTAGCTTGCCAATCGTTTAAAATCTAACCAATACTATATTATGAAGATTTCTATTAAATTATTTACAGCTGCAGCAATTGCAGGTTTCATGCTTGCATCATGCGAAGGTCCCATGGGTCCGAAAGGAGATGCCGGTGCTGATGGTACTGATGCTAATGAGACCTGTAAAGTTTGTCATAATCCCGCAGTTGTTTCTGCAAAAATGGCTGAGTTTGAATTTTCGAAACACAGCTACGGTGAAGCTGCATTTGAGGAAGCAGGAAATACGGCATGTGATCCGTGCCACGAGTCAGAGGCATTTAAATATGTTGTTGCAAATAGTACTCCTTCAACCTTCACATTGAATGGCTCAACAGGAAAATATGTGAATGACTACCAGTGTTCGGCATCAACTGCGTATGGTGAGTTCAATTGTACTACCTGCCACCCTAACCTGCATACAACATATACAGAAGCTGATTTTTTACCTCTTACTACAACTGCTCAAGTCTCCATGACTATGTGGAAAGGAGCAAAATCAATTAATCTGACAGCTGACGGAGGCATTTCAAATCTTTGTGTAAAATGCCATCAGCCAAGGCCTCTAACAACCAGTACTACTCTTTCAGATGGTAATGTTATTGATTATGCTTCATTTGTCAGCAGTCAGTCGGCACTCTACTATGACAATACTATAGGCAATGCTGCTCCGAATAAAGTCACGCCTTCGTACAGGATGCATGTTCATTATGGCGGTGTTGGTGCAATATATGCCGGTGTGGGTGGTGTAGAATTCCCCGGAACTGTTACATACGAAAATTCATCTCATACAACTGCAGCCTCATGCCAGGATTGTCATATGGCATCTGTCAGCGGATGGGCAGGCGGCCATACTTTCAGAATGAGAAGCGGTGAGGGTGCACTTACTTCAACAACTGCATGGAACTTCACCGGTTGCAATGCTGCAGCAACCGGATGTCATTCTTCTGCAATAACCTCATCTTCAACTACTTTCTGGAAAACAACCAGGACTGAAATCCAGACTCTTCTTAATTCACTGGCAGCTAAGATCAACGCAGTTGCCGGAGATACAAATATACTTCATGCTGAATCTGACGGTACATTGAATCTCTGGGCCGGGCTTACCACGGGTAATTTTGACGGTTATTTGAACATCTATGATCCGTCATCCAATACTTTGGGTGCCTGGAAAAACCCGGGCAGTACCAGTTCCTGGACCCAGGCTCAGAAAGACGCAAATAATGCATTACCGGTATTCCCATCACTTAAGAATGTTGTGGTTGGTGCAATGATCAACTTCCAGCTCTGTCTGAGAGAATTCAGTCTCGGAATACATAATTATAAATATACCAAAGCTCTGTTGCAGAATTCAATCGAAGCAATGACTAATGCAGGATATTAATTATTGACTAACCTGATCATAAGAAAGAGGCTGCCGGAATAACAGCCTCTTTTTTTAAGGTTCAGAGAATTTATTTTTTAAGGGTCCTCATGTAGTTTACAATATTCCAGATATCATCATCTGTCAGTTTGCCTTCATATTTCGGCATTTCACCCTTCCCGGATTTAGTCTTATAGAAATGTTCACCATCGGTTTGATTCTGAAAAGCAGCACCTGAAAAATCGCCCGGGAAATCCTTTAACATCCTGGCTTTAACACCATCACCCAGCCCTGCTTTCCCATGGCATGAAGCACAGTTTTTATTGTAAAGTGCCATCCCGGCTTTATTGCTAGCCTCATCATTGGCAATAGGATTTTTTTTGGTCTTGTATTCAGCAGGTGCTGTCCATGGTTTTGGTTGTGCAATAACATTACCGGTCATTATTGAAAAGCCCAACATCAGAGCCATTGAACCTGTAAAAAATGATTTTAAAATTTTCATAGTATAAATCTTAATTTTTAGTTTACATACAATTATCGTGCAATTTATTAATGCTCATCAGATTCATGATACCCCGTAATTATTCCCCTGAACAGAGAAAAGGGCCTGGAGCCAAGGGTACATGTATAGATATGAATGATAAGAAAAACTGAAACCAGGAATCCCAGAGTTATATGCAGAATATCTGTCAGAATCAGTCCGCTAACACCAAACACCCTTGTTATGGTTGTCTCCGGAAACATCAATCCAAGGCCGGAGATTATTAGCAAAGGCAATGCAATATACATGGTGAGCACATATGTTATCTTCTGAAGAGGATTGAACTTTCTTTCCATCGTAACAGGAAACGGGTTTTTCTCTTTTTTAAACATCCCCCACGAATAGTATCTGAACTGTTTTCTAAGATCAGAGAAAAAGTTCTGCCTCCTGATTTTGTAGTACTTACTGTTGCCGGAAACGACATTAACTGTAACAAAGAATATATAATTTATTGTAAGCGGTATAGCAGCAACATTGTGCCATTTTATGGCTCGGGCAAAGCCTACAATAAGTACTGAATTATCCTTGTCGGTGTATTGCATACTTATACCTGTAATTATCAGGATTAAAATTAGGATCGCATTAACCAGATGCCACAATCTGACCCAGAGAGGATATAAATACATATTCTTTTATATTGGTACTTTCTTATTTTCTGATTATCCTGAATAGAAGATGAACAACTATTATTACAATTACAAGTATAAAGATCCCAGTGCTCAGGATATTCAAATATATATTCCTGTTGGCCCCTATTACATATGATTCATTCATTATTATACCGTTGAAAAATCCATTCTGTCGCTGTTCTTTTGATCGGAATTTGTAAAGCGATGCCATCAGCATGGAATTCTTTGAATGGCATTCATTGCATTTTTTCACAGCTTCTTCTTTAGGGATGATTATGTGCGCTACGAGTATACTATCATTGACCCGGGTATGACATTCGATACATCTTACACTTCTGAAATGAGAAGTCTGGTTAGGAAGCCAGTCATGCTTTTCCAGTACATTGACTTCATTACGGTCGGACATTAGCTGGAAACGGCTGAAATCAGAATGACAGTCAAGACATATTGAATTGTCGTACAGTATTGTTTCTTTCAGGTTTTTACTGTCTCTTATACTAATTTTATAGCTGTGAGGATTATGACATTTCCAGCAGGTAAAACCCTCTTCACTAAGCTTATAATGAATACTTTTCTGATATTCGGCTTCAATCTCTTCAAATTTGAATTTTGCAAATTTTTCATCGCCGCCATGGCAATCAATACAGTTGAATTTTTCTTCCATTCTCAGCTCACCCTGATGAGGAAATTTATTGTAATCCTCTGAGTGACAGTCAGTACATTTGAAGCTTCTATGATTCGATTCATAGAACTTTGCCCTGTCTATTATCCGTTCGGAGAACATCAGGGCTTTAACCTGACGGTCCAGATTTTCATTTGTATATTCATATATACGTTGACCATGGCATTTGAAGCAACGCTCATTTTCCTCATGAAAAGGTGAAACATATGCAATTGTATCAGCAGAGCTTACTTTTTGTTTTACAAAATTAAAACCACTCCCTGAGGATAATGAGGGAAAAAATAAAAGAAACAGAAGAAAAAATGATCGGGATAATTTCAATTTCATTTTTTAAAACATTCTGTTCAGAACCTTACTGTTACATTGAATCCCACAAGATAATCACCTTTTGTGAAATCGTTAACATTAAAGACCAGGTTACGCTGATTTATTATATCTGTATAATTAGCAACAAAAAGCTGGAAGGTATGTGTTGCCGTACCTATTTCCCATCCAAGAGCAAGGTTGGGTTTTGGCTGCACATCGAGATCCTGTTTTGTAAGCAGCTGATCATATTCAAGAATAACAGAATGATTTCCAAAAACATTTGCACGAGCTCCGACAGATAATCCAAAATTCAGATTTTTATAACCTTTCAGAATAGTTGTATCATTAACGTCAATATACTGTGGAACAGAATTAAGGTAGGCAAGTGATGGGGCTATCTGAACAGAAAACATATCATTGAATTTCCTGGCAAGGATAAGCTGGGTGAAGTAAGATAACCTGTGAATAGATTTGTATTCACCCTCGCCAAAAGCTGTTTTATTTCTCAGATCAGCAACAATATTTCCGTAGTACGACAGAGAAACCGGCATACTGTTATCTTCTGTTTGTTGCAGAATAAGGTATTTCCACTGGATATCCTGAAGCTTATAGTCTTTTGTGGTTCCTAATCCTATCATTATTTTATCAGTGATCCCGTAACTAAGTCCGATACGTGTGTTAGCCGATCCATAAATCCCAAAAAGGTTATGGTAGCTCTCAATCAGGCTGAACCTGTGATGGATCTCAAGCTCAATGCCTCCTTTATATGGAGTGGCAACTGTTTGATTATCAATAAGTATTGATGTGCCAAATGTAAACCTAACCGGTTTAGAACTCTTTCCAGCTGGTGCTTCTTCCTGAGAAAATATAGGGACAACAAATATTGATAACAATAAAAATAGTAATGTCTTTTTCATAGTGTCCTGGTTTAAATAGTTTTCGATTTATTAATTATTCTGTGCACCCTGTATAACCCATATAAGGATCTTTTGCTTTTCATTGTCCAGAAGTGTTGCATTATGTCCTCCGTAGATTGTTACAAAAAGAGTACATGTTGAATCAGGCGGAGTTATGTAACCTCTGTTCAGGAGTGATGTGTAGGAATTTCCGGCCCTCAGATCAAGTTTTGCTGTTCCTGAACCTGTATGGCACCGAACACATTTATCGGTAAATACCGGCTGAACATCCGTCTGCAATGAGATCGAATCTCCTGGGTTAACTGTTTCAACTAAATAACTGTGTTTTTCGCAAGATCCAAACAGTAATAGGCTTATAAACAGGAGGTTTGAAATGATAAAAAGGTTAGATATTCTTTTAATTTGTTTCATATCAGGAGTATTGTTAATTAATTCACAAATATATCGGGATAAACCGATTTTAAATTTTTTGAAAGGCTGAAAAATGTAGAAGAACAGGTGTTATTTATCACATTAAAAATTGATATATATCACCTGTAAGAATGATATAAATTTTAATTCAACTCAAAATTTTAAAACTGTTTCAGAATTTATAAGAGTTATCTTCAATCAGCTTGGCTGCAATCCTGCGCCGGGCATCTTTTACATTTATTCCATTGACTTTAGTCAGAGTATTTATTGCCTTGATAATAACAGGGGCATCCCCGGGAGATGCAAAAGAATTTACAGCATCACAGGCCGATTTCCTGATAAGATCAGCTGAATCATAGATATTTACATCGAGAATATCTTTGTAAACTGAAATATTTCCTTTCATTGATTCCAGTTTATTAACTCTCAACAGGAGTGATTCAGAGACATAGGTCTCCATCATCATATCAGCAATGTTATTAAGTACCTCCTGTTCATTGATCAGAGTCTTGTTAAATTGTTTTACGGCACCATGTATGCAGATCTGGATTGCTTTCTTGAAATTGCTCAGATATCTTGATTTTTCCATGAAATAATTTTCATCTGCAACTGCACCATCTGTAATTTTTTCCAGATCATTAAACAGAGCTTCAGCTTTTCCGAAAAGATCGAAATCGCCTTTCATCGCCCGTTTCATTGCAGTATCTACAACAAGAAGACGGTTTATCTCATTTGTTCCTTCGAATATTCTGTTGATTCTCGAATCGCGATAACCTCTTTCAACATCAAGCTCTGCGGAGTATCCCATTCCGCCATGTATCTGGACAGCCTCATCTGCAACAAAATCAAGCATCTCTGACCCGACAACCTTCAGGATTGCAGCTTCAACAGCATAATGGCTTATAGCCTCAATCGAAGCTCTGCCGGTATCGCCACAATCTGCCTTAAGATTCTCCATCATATTATCAATATCCTTGCTGACCCTGTAAACAGCTGATTCAGAGGCAAACAGCTTTATTACCTGGCTGGCCAGCTTATATTTTATTGCGCCGAAGGAGGAGATCAAAACTCCAAATTGTTTTCGTTCATTGGCATATTTTACGGAATCTGTAATTGTTTTCTTTGCTGCACCAAGGACATTTGCTCCAAGCTTAAGCCTGCCCATGTGAAGAATGCTGAGTGCAATCCTGAATCCCTCTCCTCTTTTTCCAAGGAGGTTTTCTACAGGAACTTTTACATCATTATAATATATCTGTGCAGTGGATGATCCTTTTATTCCCATCTTGTGTTCATCAGAACCAACAACAACTCCGGGGTATCTGCTCTCGACAATAAAAGCGCTCAAGACTCTATCGTTATCAATTTTTGCAAAGACCACCTGTGTATCAGCGAAACCCGCGTTAGTGATCCACATCTTTTGTCCGTTGAGAATATAATGTTTCCCATCTTCAGAAAGCTTCGCATTCGTTTTTCCGCTGTTAGCATCGCTACCGGCACCAGGTTCAGTCAGACAGTATGCTCCAAGAAGTTCGCCGGTAGCAAGCTTCGTGACATAACGTTCGCGTTGGTCCTTATTTCCGTAGTACATTATTGGCAATGTACCTATACCGCAATGAGCCATATAGGCAACGGAGAATGAATACCCGGCACCTGTTGTCTCTGCTGCAAGCATCTGGGTAACAAATGATTGCCCGAATCCTCCAAATTCCTCTGGAACTGATATTCCCATCAATCCGAGTTCTCCTGCCTTTTTAAGAATGCTCTTCATAAGCTCCCTGTCACCTTTTTCAAGATTTGCCATATTCGGGTAAACTTCGGCATCGAGAAAATCGCGGCATGTCTGAGCTATCATGCGCTGTTCTTCATTGAACTCTTCAGGTATAAAAATATCTTTCGGTTCAATTTCCTTTACAAGAAATTCACCACTTTTCAGGATTGTTCCGGTTTCCATTACTTTGTACTTTTAAATTTACTGCATTATATTGAAAGTTGCTTGTTGCTCGTTGCTTGTTGCTCGTTGTTTATTACCAGCAACCAGGAACTAGAAACCAGTAACATTAAATCTGTTCTCACAATCCAATAGCCTGAACTACCAGTTCTGCAATATCCAGGTTCTTGATCTCTTCTTCTTTGTTCTTATACTTCAATCCGTCCGTGAGCATTGTCATACAAAACGGGCAGGCTGTAGCAATTACAGAAGCTCCTGTTTTAAGTGCATCTTCAGTTCTTTCAATGAAGATCTCCTTTTCACCTTTTTCGGCTTCCTTAAACATTTGTGCACCTCCTGCACCGCAGCATAAGGCAAAGCTTTGGTTTCTGGACATTTCAACAAAGCTGCCTGTAATTTTATTTAAAATAAAACGTGGTTCATCATAAACATCATTTGCCCTTCCAAGATAACAGGGATCGTGGTAAGTTACCTTAATATTTTTAAATGACGATTGATTGATTTTTAGGTTGCCCTCATGGATATTCCTGTTCAGAAACTGGATGTAATTGATAACATCAAAGTTTCCGTCAAGATCGGGATATTCATTTTTAAAAATGTTGAAGCAATGGGGACAGATTGTAATTATTTTTCTGACATCATATCTCTTAAACGTCGCAATTACCTGCATGGCCTGCATCTGGTAAAGCAATTCGTTGCCGGCACGCCGGGCAGGATCGCCAGTACAGGTCTCTTCTTTACCGAGAACAGCATAGCTGACATTAAGATGAGTTAGTATTTTCACAAATGCTCTGACAACCTTTTTATACCTGTCATCAAATGCTCCGGCACAGCCAACCCAGAAAAGGTATTCAGGTTTTTCTCCTTTTGCAAAAACATCAGCCATTACCGGAACCTGATCAGCCCAAAGAAGACGGTCCTCCGAGGAATATTGCCATGGTGCTCCGTTGTTTTCAATATTGTTGAAAACGGATTTCAGCTCCCCGGGAGCGGAGGCTTCTTCAAGAACAAGATATCTTCGCATATCAACAATCAATGAAGGATGGTTGATATTTATCGGGCACTCTTTTGCACAAGCATTACAGGTAGTGCATGCCCAGAGCTCTTCTTCTGAAATATAGTCCCGCAATAATGAACGATTATCGGTAAAGTCTCTTCCATTTTTTACCATCAATGGACCTTTTTCTCTCATCCTTGCCCGCATGTCCATCATTATCTTCCTGGGCGACAGCTTTTTACCTGTGATATTAGCAGGACAAACAGATGTGCATCTTCCACATTCAGTGCATGAGAGTGAATCGAAATAATTCTTCCAGGTTGCATCCTCCGCATCTTTCACTCCGAATCTTTCGACAGGAATATCAGCTGGGGCTGCAGAAAATGCAGTATCAGGATCGAGCATCAGCTTTACTTCCCTTGTAATATTATCCATGTTTGTGAGCTTGCCCAATGGTTCGAGCCGTGAAAGAAAAACATTGGGCACCGACATGAAGACATGGAAATGTTTTGAATAGGGAAGATAGTTTGCAAAGAAGAAGATCAGCAGTATATGTGTCCACCATGAAACATGGTAAAGTATTTTATAACTTTCAGCTGAAGCACCGTTAAAGAGAGTGTAAAGAATTCTGCCAATAGGGTAAACCCCGGCAATCGATCCTCCTGTAACTTCCTGATATCCAAGATATCCCAGGTTCATTGTCATAAGAGAAATCATTAACAGCAATATCAGACTAAGAGCAATATTCGCATCGATATGAGATCTTTTTTTCATCTCAATCCCTTCAAACCGTTTTATATGAAAAAGGAGACGGCGGGAAAGAAAAACTATTATTGATATTGCTACAAGAAGAGCGAAAATATCGCCTGAAGCCATAATAAAATCATGAACAGATCCAAGACTTTTCAGGGCTTTTTCTGTTCCTGCTAAGCCATCAATGACCATCTCTATGCTTCCGAAAATAATGACACAGAATCCCCAGAAAACCATTGCATGAAAGAATCCGATTACAGGACGACGGAAAATTTTTGTCTGGCCGAAAGCGACTTTCATCATTATTCCGAACCTCTTTCCGAAGTTCCTGATGGGAAATGCAGGTCTGGTCAGCTTGAAAAATCTGACAAGTCGGCTAATTGTATAAAAAAATACACCGAAAGTAATTATAAGAGTTATTGCAAATACTAATTGTTTGGTCATTTTTTACAATTATCCCATAATATTCTGATTTCCTTAGTGTTCCTTTAATTCCTTAACTGCACTAACAAGCTTTGGAAGAACTTTCATGGCATCACCAACTATACCATACTGTGCAGCTTCAAATATCGGAGCATCCTTATCGCTGTTGATTGCAACGATATATTTCGAACCGCTTACACCTGCCAGGTGCTGTGTTGCGCCTGAAATGCCGACAGCAATGTAAAGATTGGGAGCTATGATCTTACCTGTCTGACCTGTATGCTCTTCGTGAGGGCGCCAACCCTCATCGGAAACGGGACGTGAACAGGCGGTTGCTGCTCCAAGTGCTTCAGCAAGCTCAACAAGAGGTGTCCAGTTATCAGGCGATTTCATTCCTCTTCCTCCCGAGACGACAATATCAGCATCCGTAAGTAATATCTTTCCTGTCTGCTTCTTTACATCAGTAACTTTCGTTTTGACAAGAGAACTATCAACTGTCACATCTGCCTTTTCAATAACAGCATTATTTTCCCTTTCAATCAGGTCGAAAGAATTCTGAGCAAGGGTAATTATTCTGACATCTGATTTGATTACTAAATGCGCAAAAGCATTACCCGAATATGTTTTCTTATAAACTGTAAACGGATTAATATTCAAAGGCAGCTTGCTTACACACGAACCGACGCCAGCCTTTAGTCTGACAGATAACCGTGGTGCCAATGCTTTACCGGTATTATTATTGGAAATTATAATTACAGAAGTTTTTTCCCTGATTGAAACTTCTGAAATTATATTTGTATAAACCTGATTATCAAGTGTTTCCACCAGATCGTTATAAACACTAATGATCTTTTGTGCACCGTAGTTTCCAAGCTTTTTCAATTCTGTCTCATCAATTTTCCCGATTGAAAGAGCGGTGACAGTGGTATTGAGCATTTTTGCGACCTCTGAAGCATAAGACACCAGTTCAAAGGAGAGTTTCTTAAATTTTCCGTCCCAATTTTCGGTATATACTAATACTGACATAATGTTTTAAATTAATTTATTAATCAGATAACTTTTGCCTCATTCTGAAGAAGATCAATAAGCTGTGCCGGATTTTCAGCATCAACATAACGACAGGCAGAACGGGGAGCCGGTTTTTCAAAAGCTACAATTTGTGTTAACGGCTCAATTGTTACCGGTTCAAACACTTTGACAGGTTTTGTCCTGGCAAGCATAATCCCTCTCATAGCGGCAATTCGTGGTTCTTTTGCAATTCCTTTCTGAACTATTGCAACGAATGGAACGGGGATGGTCACAATCTCTTTTCCTCCATCAATTTCACGTGTAATTACAGGATTTCCGCTTTCGATTTTAATCCCTGAAACTGCTGATATTGAAGGTATTCCCAGGAATTCTGAAATCATCCCTCCTACCATCGATCCGTTATAATCGCTTGATTCTATTCCACATAAAATGATATCAAATTGCTCTTTTTTAATTACTTCGGCAAGCTGGGCGGCTACATAATAAGCATCCGGCGATTCAGCGTTTATACGTACTGCATCATCGGCTCCGATAGCAAGAGCTTTCCGGATAGTTGGTTCTGATGATACCGGTCCCACATGTGCAACTGTTACTGATTTTATCCCGTTAGCCGGGTCATCTTTAAGTTCAAGAGCACGGGTCAGAGAGAGTTCATCCCATGGATTAATTACCCATTGAATGCCCGTTGTATCAATTGAAGAATTCCCCTCGCTGAATTTAATCTTGGTCGTTGTGTCGGGGACATTGCTTAAACATACCAGAATCTTCATTTAAATCTGATTTATGGTTATTATTTGATTGTTTTATTACACTATTGGATATCAGTCCTGGTTATCTTCTCTTTGAGGCGGCAAATATAATAATTTATGTTTCAGTTTCAAATCGGAGTCAAATCATTTTTTAAACATATTCGAAACATAAATAGATAGCTATCTGTCTATTTTTCTGGCATTTACATCACAAAATTCAGATATTGGAAAATCCTGGTCGAAATAGACGCGCCATTCAATTCAGTTTCCCCCGCTCTCCTTGGGAGCGGGGGACGGAAGGGGGTGAGGCAGGCAAGGATAGTATGGAGAATAATCCCTGATCAAATCAAATTTTTAATCCCTGGTAAATAATTATAAATATAAACTATAAATTCGCGACACCGGAAAGTAAGAATAATCAGGACTTTTAAAATGAAGAAAATAGCTGGTACATACGGCGCTGTTGTTTTGGCAATGATCTTCTGGTCATTTTCATTTGTCTGGTTCAAAATTGCCAATGAAACTTTTCACCCTATTACCATTGTTTTTATTCGGCTTGTTCTTGCTGTTATTCTTCTTTTTGCCTTTCTCCTTATGACCAAAAGTTTTATCAAAATAGAAAAAGAGGATAGAAAGCTATTTTTCATGCTGGCATTATTTGAACCATTCATTTATTTTCTTGGTGAAAGCTTCGGATTGACCTATGTATCAGCAACTGTTGGTTCGGTGCTCATTTCAACTATTCCGGTAATAGCAGCGCTGGGTGCCTGGATTATCTTCAAAGAGAAGCTAAGAATGATCAATTACGCCGGTATAATTATTTCATTTCTGGGTGTCGTGGTGTTTATACTGAATAAGAACGGTTCTTTATCATTTAATATCAGAGGGTTAGGCCTGTTGACCATTGCAGTTTTTTCAGCTGTAGGTTACAATCTTACACTTAACCGGCTTGTTGGAAAATACAATCCTGTTTTTATAGTATTTGTTCAGAATGTGATAGGTGCTGTTCTCTTTCTGCCCCTGTTTCTGATCTTCGATTTACATCATCTCGTTAATACTTCTTTCTCTTTCAGGCATTTCATTCCAATTATCGAGTTATCTGTTTTTGCTTCCTGTGGAGCATTTATTCTTTTTGCATTTTCAGTGAGAAATATGGGCATCAGCAAAGCAAATGTTTTTTCAAATTGTATCCCGATTTTTACTGCCATCTTTTCATTCATAATCTTTAGTGAAAAGCTGACAATGCAGAACATTGCCGGTATGCTGATTGTTATAGCAGGCTTGTTTATGTCGCAGATGAATGGCCGCCAGAAGAAGATTGATGATGCACTTGCCCTTACGGGGAAAACTGCCTGATCAATCCAGGGAAGAACTCATATTATCTTAAATAATACTATTCAATAAGATTAATCCGTTTATTTAAATTCATGCTATATTTGGTTATGGATCGTACTATGGCCAAAAAAATTTTATTTGTTCTCCTGATTAATTTGTTTGTTCTGACTTCAAAAGCTCAAACAGGTGGAGATAATGTTTATGAGTTTCTTAACCTTACACATTCAGGGCTCATAGCTTCACTGGGAGGGACAAATGTTTCATTAAATACTGATAATCTGAATCTTGCATATCATAATCCGGGGCTCTTGAACACAGGTATGGAAAAGAGTCTTGCACTGAATTATGTAAACTATTTTGCGGGTATAAACTATGGTCTGGCAATGTATTCAAGGGCATATCCCGGAGTCGGTAATTTTGCAGCCGGTATCACCTACCTGAATTACGGTTCATTCACTGAGGCAGATGCCGCCGGGACAATTACCGGATCTTTCAGCGCATCGGAATATGCTTTATCATTAATTTATTCCAGAATGATAGACACGCTTTTTACTCTGGGAATAAATTTTAAACCAATATTATCTCATCTTGAAAGATATACCTCGTTCGGTTTAGCATTTGACCTTGGGGCAGGATATCACAACAGGTCAGGGCTTTTTTCCGCAGGTCTGGTAATCAGGAACTTAGGCATGGAAGTAACGACATATGCGGGAGAACCAAGACAGAAGTTGCCGTTTGAAATTCAAGCTGGCCTTTCACAGAAACTTGCTCATGCCCCGTTTCGTTTTTCGCTGACATTGCGGCACCTGGAGAAATACGATCTTACTTACCAATACAACGATACTACTTCGACCAACGATTATCTTCAATCGTCTGAATTCCTTGAAAATATAATGAGGCATGTTTTACTGGGAGTTGAAATTATACCTCATAAAAACTTCTATTTAAGCGCAGGGTATAATTATCAGAGAAGAAAGGAGCTTAAAATTGATACCAAAACTTCAACAGTTGGTTTTTCATGGGGCTTTGGAATAAATATATCGTGGATGAGCCTAGAATTCGGCAGGGCAACATATCATCTTGCAGGATCTTCAAATCATTTCTCATTGATTATCCGGCCCGACAAGCTATATAGCAGGTTCCGGAAATGATTTTTTGAAATTACCCCTATTATTACAACCTTTGTTAAGGAAGTTGGCCCCCCAACCCTCATGCCTTGCTCTGCGGGACGGGGGTCTTCCAACTTAAGTAGTAATTCCAACAGGGAGCTGTAAAAAATTATGAAGAAAAAACTTATAATAGCAATTGACGGATATTCGTCTTGTGGTAAAAGTACTTTTGCAAGGGCAATAGCAAAAGAGCTTAACTATATTTTTATCGACAGCGGAGCTATGTACCGGGCAGTTACACTCTACTGTATGAGAAGAGGTTTTATCGGGAATGGCAACATTATAATAGAAGGGATAATCCGTGAATTGAAAGATATACATATAGAATTTGTATATAATCCGGATATTGCTGAATATGAGACCTTTCTGAATTCAGAGAATGTTGAAAAAGAGATAAGGGGGATAGAGGTTTCTGCCTATGTAAGCAGGATAAGCCAGATAGCTGAAGTACGTGCCCGTATGGTGGAATTGCAACGACAAATAGGTGTGTTTAAAGGAATAGTTATGGACGGAAGAGATATCGGAACGGTTGTATTTCCGGATGCCGATCTGAAAATATTCATGACAGCTTCAGTTGAAATCAGGGCAAAAAGAAGATATGATGAACTTATAAATAAAGGAGTTAATGTTGATTTTGAGGAAATCAGGAAGAATATTATTGCAAGGGATATAACAGATGAGAACAGGGATATTAGCCCATTGCGCAGAGCTGATGATGCAATAATCCTCGATAACAGCAGGATGAAGGTTGAAGAGCAAATGAACTGGGTAAGACAAATCATCGAAAAGAAAATAAATGGTAGTCGAGATCGATAAGAAATCCGGATTTTGTTTCGGAGTACAAAATGCTGTCGAGGTTGCTGAGAATGCCCTCCTGAAAGGTGAAAAGGTTTTTTCCCTCGGGTCTATAGTTCACAACGATGAAGAAGTTGAACGGCTTTCTGCACTTGGCCTTGTTTCAGTTAAATATGAACAATTCAAAAAACTGAAGAACTGTAAAGTCCTTATCAGAGCACATGGTGAACCGCCGGAAACATATTATATAGCCGAAAAAAATAATATTACCATTATTGAGGCTACATGTCCCATTGTTAAAAAACTTCAGTTAAAAATCAAGAATACATGGCTTAAGATTAAGGAAAACAATGGACAGGTTGTTATTTTCGGTAAACCCGGACATGCTGAAGTGGTCGGACTTATGGGACAGACAAAGAATGAAGGGATACTTGTCTCAGGCCCTGATGATTTGTTTAAAATAGATATTTCGAAACCAGTATGGCTTTTTTCACAGACAACCATGGCTGTTAGAGAGTATAATAAACTCGCTGATCTGTTACGGTCAAAGATGAAAGCTAAAGGAATCGTTGAAACTGATAAATTTCTTCACGTAAATCATACGATATGCGGACAGGTATCCAACCGTGAGCCTCATCTTAAAGACTTCGCGCGACAACATGAAATCATAATATTTGTCAGCGGAAAAGAGAGTTCGAACGGGAAAATGCTGTATTCAGTCTGTAAAAAAATAAATCCTGATACATATTTTGTTTCTTTCCCCGATGAAATTGACCGGTCGTGGTTTGTTGGTAAACAGAGTGTTGGTGTTTGTGGCGCAACCTCAACCCCTAAATGGCTTATAGAACAGATCCATGAAATGATTTCGCATTTTTAATAATATTTTTACATATTTGCCATCCAGATTAATTAAAGTACTTATTCACAGTTACGTTAAATCGATATGTCAAAATCAAAAGTATATTTCACAAACCTGAGGGTTAAGCCTTCACAAAACCTTCTGAAAAAGCTCGAGAACCTGGTAATTAAAGCAGGCATTCAAACAATAGATTTTCAAAAAAAGTTAGTAGCTATCAAAATACATTTTGGTGAGCCCGGGAACCTGGCTTATCTCAGGCCTAATTATGCTGCCCTTATTGTTAAGCTGCTGAAATCAAAGGAGGCTATTCCTTTCTTAACTGATTGCAATACACTCTATTATGGAAGACGATCAAACGCTCCATCACACCTTGAAGCAGCCTTTGAAAATGGTTACAATCCGCTATCAACTGATTGTCCGGTAATAATAGGTGATGGTATAAAAGGAACTGATTTTCATGAGATTGATCTGAATCTGGAATATTGCAAAACAGCCAAAATAGGTACTGCAATTGCAGAGGCCGATATAATTATCTCAATGAATCATTTCAAGGGGCATGAAATGACAGGATTCGGAGGTGCTCTGAAAAACCTGGGCATGGGCTGCGCATCTGTTGGCGGCAAGTTATTCCTTCATTCAGGCTCTTCACCACAGATTTACGAAAATAATTGCACCGGCTGCGGGATGTGTGAGAAATATTGTGCACATGATGCCATCCATGTCGGAAATGACAAAATTGCTCATATCGATTATGTAAAATGTGTCGGATGTGGTCAATGTATTGCAGTTTGCCAGTACGATTCAGCCAGGGTAGTATGGCAGAATGCTTCTGAAATGGTCTGTAAAAGAGTTGCAGAGTATGCTTATGCCGCAGTCAAAGATAAACCATCATTTCATATTAATTTCATAATGAATGTTTCTCCCGATTGTGATTGCTATGGTTTTAATGATTATCCTCTTGTGCAGGATTTAGGAATCGCTGCATCATTTGATCCGGTCGCTCTTGATCGTGCATGTGCCGAAATGGTAAAAGCTGCTCCGGCTCTTCCCGGCAGCAGAATATGCAAAGATCACAAAAAAGGCAATCTGCAGGGAGAGGATAAATTTAAGCTAACTCATCCTGATACATTCTGGCAGGCAGGACTGGCACATGCTGAAAAGATCGGATTAGGAAATAACAGTTATGAACTGATTAATGTCGGATATTAATTTTAGTTAAGTTTTTTTCTATATATATTTGAATAACAGGGTAGTCAGACATTTATGAATGCAAAAGTCAAAATAGCCCGTCTTTCAATAATCTCAAATTTGCTTCTGATCACGATGAAGCTGATCGTGGGAATAATCAGTGGTTCTGTGAGTATTATTTCTGAAGCGATTCACTCATCCATGGATCTTGTAGCCGCGGTTATTGCTTTCTTTGCTGTAAGAGTTTCAGATAATCCACCTGATTCAAGGCATCCCTATGGTCATGGAAAAGTTGAAAATATTTCAGGGGTAATTGAGGCATTGCTGATTTTTGCGGCAGCAATATGGATCATCTTTGAGGCTGTCAGAAAATTGATTGGTGAAGATATAGTTCTTAAAAAAATATGGATCGGCACGGTAGTAATGGTTGTTTCAGCCATTGTCAATATTATTGTATCACGGAGGTTGTACAAAGTTGCCAAGCAAACAAAATCAGTTGCCCTTGAGGCTGATGCACTTCATCTTAAAACAGATGTTTATACCTCAGCAGGAGTGGCTGCAGGACTTGGATTGATTTTACTGACCGATATTAAATGGCTCGATCCTGCTATCGCAATGTTGGTTGCGTTATTCATTATCAAAGAATCATATTCTCTGCTGAAGCGTGCTTTTTCACCTTTGCTGGATACAGCGTGGAGTGATGATGAAATCAATGACCTTGAAAGGAAGCTGAAAAGTATGGAAGTTAATTACCATAGCCTTCGCACACGTGTTGCAGGAAATTACAGGTTTATTGATATTCATGTAGAAATACCTAGAGATGAATCTGTCGGCAATGCACATAAGTACTGCGACAGGATTGAAAATGAACTGACTTCTTCATACGAAAATTTATCCGTCACGATTCATGTCGAGCCAAGGTAAAAAAATAAGATTCCCAATAATCACCCGAATCAGCTTTTCTCTTTATAAATAATCCTCATGATACTTGGTAAAACAATTAAAAGTAGCGGGATAGCAATTATAAATCCTCCGATAATTGCTATTGCCAGAGGCTGATGCAGCTGAGCACCTGTACCTACTCCAATAGCAAGTGGAAGTAGAGAAATTATTGCCCCGAATGCTGTCATCAGCTTTGGACGTAGCCGGGTTGAAATTGCGTACACAATTGAATCATCAACATTCATGGTCAGTCTGGCTTCCCTGAATTGAAGAATTGTGAAAATTGCATTTTCACCGATGATTCCGACAATCATAATCAGACCTGTATAACTCCCCACATTTAATGGTGTACCTGTTATAAAAAGTAACAGAATTGATCCGGAAATTCCGAGAATTCCAATACCCAGGATTGCAAGAGAGATTCTGAAATCCTTGTAAAGAACAAGTATCACGCAAAAGACAAGAAGACAGGCAGTTATGAGGATTATCAGGAGTTCATTGAATGATTGTCGCTGTTCAGCATAAGCACCTCCATACACTATTGAATAACCTTCAGGCAGTTTTATCTCTTCTGAAATTCTGCTCGTTATCTCCTGCATTACACTCCCAAGATCGCGGCTGCTCAGCCGGGCAGTTACAACACCCATATTCTGCAAATTTTCACGTTGAATCTCCGGATCGCCTTCAATTATATGAAAATCTGCAAATTCCGTGACTGATTTTAACGTTCCGCCAGGCAGGAAGACCTGGAGCTTCTTCAAATCTTCAACTCCGGCTTTATTGCTTCCCGGGTATATCATTCTCACATTAGTAAATTGTTCCTTTTCATTTACAGAACCGACAATATTTCCTTCAAGCATGGTCTGAGCCTGAAACTGGAGACTGGCAGGTGTAAGACCGAACAATGCAAGCCTGTTTTGATCAGGGACCATCATGACAGACGGACCTGTAATTATGATACCGTCAAATACATCGGCAGTTCCTGGCACATTATTGACTATTTCAGCCACCTGCTTTGAATATTCTTCAAGCTTTTTTCTGTCAGTACCAAAGATTTTTACTTCAATAGGCTGGACAGAGGCCATAAGATCGCCAAGCATGTCGCCGAATACCTGTCCGAAATCTATCTGAAGAGCAGGTTGTGTTGCTTCGACCCGTGTACGTATATCTTCAATAACCTCTTCTGTTGACCTTTTCCTGTCTTTTTTAAGCTGAATAAGATAATCACCGTTGTTTGGCTCCGTTATAAAAAATCCCATTTCAGTTCCGGTTCTTCGAGAATAGGTTTCAACTTCAGGGATAACTGCAATTATTTTTTCAACTTCACGAAGAATCCTGTCGGTCTCTTCAAGAGAAGTCCCCGGAGGTGACTTATAATCGAGAACAATTGAACCCTCATCCATCTCAGGTAAAAAGCCTGTTTCTATCTTTGGAAGAATGAGAATTATGGAAATTATCAGAAGGATTATAAAAGATATACTCAGCCATGGTCTGGTAATGAAAAATGTTACCCATTTTTGCTTCTTCACAAAAACTTTTGGTTTGATAGAATGCTTTTTACCTTCCCTTGTTAGGAGAAGATATATAACTGGAAGCGCAATCCAGGAAACAAAAAATGAACAGACCAGTACAATGATCATTGCATCTGTCATTACCTTGAAATATGCACCTGCAACACCCGACATCAGAACGAACGGAAGAAAGATCACAATTGTGCTGAGTGATGATCCGACCATTGCCGGGAAGAGATAATGAATTGCCTTGTGTATAAGATTATTAGACGACTCTTCAGGATTCTCCTCATGAGTACGGTGGATCTGTTCCACAACAACAATTGCATCATCAATGATTAATCCGATTGCAGCAGCTACTGCACCCAGTGTCATTATATTGAGCGTCTGTCCGGTGGCATAAAGAACAATGATTGTAAGAAGAAGGGTGACAGGTATTGTGAAAAGAATAACAGATGAAGCTTTCAGCGATCGAAGAAACAGAATTGCAACAATTATTGCAAGCAATAACCCAAGCCACATTGCATCACTTACGCTCCGGACTGTATCTTTCACAAAGTCAGCCTGAATGTAATATGGTCGTATTTCTACACCTGCCGGGAGTATCTTTTGTAAATCATTAAGTTTAATTTCCATCCTGTCAGAAAGATCTACCAGATTAGTGTTTGGCTGTTTGATTACAGCGACAAGAATGCTCTGTTTCCCATTAGCATTGATTTTTACATACTCTTTGGCTTCCCTGATATTGACAGCAGAAATATCTTTGAGAGTTATAATTCGCTTCCCATCATTTTGAATTAAAAGGTTTTCGAGCTGAGCTTTATCCTTTAACATCATATCAGTGACTGTAAGATAAAGCATCCTGTAATCAGAAATAAACCCGTTTGATCTTATGAAATCGCTTTCTGAAAGGGCATTGCTGATCTTTTCAGGAGTCAGTCCGAGAGCGCTCATTTTATACTGGTCAAGTTCGACCCAGAATTCTTTTTCTTTACCTCCGATTATCCGTATTTCTGAAATTCCATCGACCTGAGAGAGAAAAGGTTTAATGGTATAGGTGGCAATGTATTTCAAGTCGATTGGAGAACGTCCCTTTCCTTCGAGAGTATACCCGATGACAGGAAGAATTGAGGGATTCATTCTCTCAACAGTTATCTCCACATCTGGTGGAAGGATATTCCTTATTTCATTTATTCTTGATTCGATTCGTTGTTGTCCGAGATCAATATCAGAATTCCATTTCATGAATGCTGAGATCTCACAGCTCCCGCGGCTTGTTGCGCTGCGCACTCTTTTCAGATCGGGGACTTTCTTGATTGCGAGCTCAAGCGGTCTTGTGACTGTCAGCATCATCTGGTCAACCGGCTGTTCTCCTGCATCTGCAATTATTTTTATTTTAGGAAAGGTAATCTCAGGGAAAAGTGCTGTCTGCAATTTACTGTAAGCCAGCATTCCTCCGAGAATAACGAGAAATATGGCAACTGACAATGGATTTTTATATGTGACAAAAAACCTGTTCATGTCACTACCGGTTCTGA
>JBGOXH010000141.1:0-7294 GCA_041479075.1 Bacteroidia bacterium
GACAGGTTCGGGTACTGAGGAAACTGCTGAGGGGACATGGAAACTTGCAGGAAATAAGTTAACTACAACTCTTAAAATCGGAGAACAACTGATGGACATAGTTTGGAACTTTGAATTCAAGGACAATGTTATGAATCTTAGCCGGACAAGTCCCGACGGATCGCTTACGATAATCAATTCGTTCAGGAAAAAATAATTCTTATTTATACTCTTATCTTTACTAAAATTATTGCAAATTCGAGGAATAAATTGGCAGTTTTTTTGTCATCTGATATAACAACCCTTTATTCAAATAAATATGAAAAGCATAATCATTTTAAGACACAGGAATTTGTTTGTTTCCTTTGTTTTTCTCCTGATTTCTGCAGGACTTTTCGCCCAGGCAAATTTCTCCGGCACATGGGCGTTTAATGAATCTAAAAGCAATTTTGGGAACAGCCAATTTCGCTTTGCAGCCACAACGATGGTTGTTACCCAGGATGCCAGCATCCTTTCTGTTGAAAGCACTATGCCTGGCCGTGATGGAGGGGAAATGAAAACCAGTGCAAAATATAATCTCGACGGTACAGTCAGCGAGAATCCTGGCATGTTTAATACAGTCAGAAAATCTACTGTTGCATGGTCAGCTGATAAAACGTACATTACAATTTCTTCGACCATGACGTTTGAGCGTGATGGCGAGAAAAGGGATATTAATTCTTCCGATATCTGGAAACTCTCGGAAGGAGGCAAAGTTCTTCTGATTGAATCGACAAGGCCCGGTCCCGATGGAGAAATGAAGACTACAGTTGCTTACGACAAAAAGTAAAAAGAACCAGAAATTAATGAAAAGCCTGCAAATATTTGATTTGCAGGCTTTTTTTCGAAGAAATCAGCAGATCATTATGCTATAATGCCTTTCTATCCTACTTAAATATTTCAGGTTTTTATCTGTCAATCCATTTTTTAAATTCCCTCACTTTTTCGCGTGATACTACAAATTTATCATTCTTTTCCTCACCCTTCAGAGTCAGCTGTAACCTACTCGAAGAATAGCTGTACATCAGTGCAATTGCATCAATGCTGACAATACATTCGCGGTTAATTCTGAAGAATTTACGAGGATCGAGCATACTCTGTAACTGTTCAAGAGAGTAATCAACACCATAGTCTTTACCTTGATAATCACACAAAAAGACATTCCGCTCGCATATGTGAAAATGGCTGATTTCTACGCCTGGTACCGACCTGTACTTATCTCCGATTTTAATAAGAAACCTCGATTTATATTGATTCCTGAACTCATACAGGAGCTGCTTGAAATCTCTTTTAAATGGATCTTTGTCAGCGTAAAGTTTTTTAAATTTGCCTAAAGCTGACTTAAGCAACTCCTCATCAATTGGTTTTAGGAGATAATCAACACTGTTCACCTTGAAAGCTTTGAGTGTGTACTCATCGTAAGCCGTAGTAAAAATTACAGGGATGTCAACATTAATTGTTTCGAAAATCTCAAAACAAAGTCCGTCATCGAGCTGAATGTCCATAAGGACCAGATCCGGCTGTGGTTTCTCCTGTAACCGGTTTATTGCTTCCTCGACAGTCTCAACAACACCCAGAACCGTTATAGATTTATCAATTTTTTTCAATAACTTAACAATCTTGTCGGCTGCTGGTATCTCATTCTCAACAATCAGTATATTCATTTTAATAAAGGTAATTTTACAATGAAATAATTATTAATCTCTTCAATAATCAGATCTCTTCCCGAAATGAGCCTGACGCGTTCAGCAAGATTCTTAAGGCCGATTTTTGTCGATTTCAATTGTCCCGACATTTTCTGAAGATTGTTTTTTACAACAACTTGTTGATTTTCAATATAAATTGAAATCGCCAACGGATTTTCCCTTGTCGCCATGTTATGCTTTATAGCATTTTCGATAAGTATCTGAAGGGAAACAGGAAGAATCTCAAATCTGTCTGCATCGGGAGCATCTATTTTCAGAATGATTTTTTCTTCATCCCTTACTTTATGAAGATCAAAGTAATCGCAAATAAAAGCCAACTCAGACGGAAGCGGAACTTTATCCTTCTGGTTATTCTCAAGAATGTAGCGGTAGATTGAAGATAATCTGTTAATAAACCTTTCAGCAGTTTCAGGGTGAGTGCTGATTAATGAAGAAAGTGTGTTCAGACTATTGAACAGGAAATGGGGATTAACCTGATTTTTCAAAGTCTCATTCTGGAAAATCAGGTTTTCTTCCCTTAGCTTTTGCTCCCTTCTTAAGGACGACTGCCATAGTAAAACAATAAATATTATCGCACCGGAAGATAATCCAGATATTGTCGATTTAAACCAGCCGCGGAATTCATAATGAATGAAATTATAAACCACCTTCGACAAGTCTTCTCCTTTCATCCACAGTCCTGCATATTGCACCAGGATAAAAAGAATCATTGAAGCCATAAGACAAATTGCTAAAAAAATCATAAGCCGGGCAAGTATAATCCGGGTAATTTCACCAGGGCTTCTATCAAAATTTAGCTTTGCGAATAACCAGTTGCCAAAGTATATAAACACCTCTATTTGTACAAATACCAAGATAAACATGCTAAATGAGAACAGTGGATGACCGGGGTGTTTTCCTGTGAATGCAAAAATAATGGTCACAAGTATTGAAAATATAAGAAATGTTATATGCGACAGAGGTTTGCGCAGATTCATAAAATCATATAGAGCAGGCGCTTTCATAACAACAAATTTAATAGTTCTTTATTGAATTCTATTAACCTCAAGCTCTCTTATTGTCTTGATAAGAAATTTGTCTTTCATCCCTTTAACCTCTATCTCCTGTATAGTTCCACTATACATTACTGCATGTTCGATGTTTTTCGTTTTAAGCGAGATAAGAATAGTTCCCCAATATTGTTCAGTCCCTTTTGTTTTGATCAGGTCCATGCTCAATTCGATCTTATTATCAATAGCATTGAAATCGACAATAGCACATAATTCTCCATTAATCATTGATATCCCTTTCCAGCATAACATTATTTTATTATGTGAATATTTACCAATATCAGCCATATTGAATTCACCGGTTATATCAGGTATTATATAAGGATCGTTCAGCTTCAGTGAGTCATAGTAACTCCAGGCAAATATTTCAAAAGACATCATATCCCATATCAGGTTTCTTGCATAAATATTTTCGGGAGATGAAGGAAAGTTTTTAAATGCCCCCTCCTCCACCATTTTCGGTGAAGGTACATATTTCATGTTTTCCATATATTCCTGTTTTGTACCTGCAGGAAACGGTTCTGAAAAATTATTCGAACCGGAGATAAAGATATTATTCCAGTTAACGCTGTCACCGGGAAGTCCTCTTGTATAATCGCCGGTAACTTTTGTTTTTCCGGTAAAGTTCCCATAAAGATCCCTGTTGGTGTATACAGCTGTCATCCTGTATTTCTGAAGTGCATTGCTTACCGGAACAGAGGGAAGTTCACTTAAATACTTCTTGATAAATGCTTTTTCGCTTTGTCCCATAGAAACAGATGGGGCAAACATAAGCAGAGTCATCAAAATCCCTGCAAAATCTGATTTCCAATTTTTTTTCATTTTCTTAATTTTTATTGTTAAACATTAAATTAAGATCAAAGTAAAAGCGGAATGGTTCCAATAAAAAATTTAATATGCAGAACAGGTAATATGTATTGCTGAATGGTAAAAAATGGCATTTGAACCGAATGTAGAGACAGGTCTCAGGCCTGTCTCTACCAATATATTATTTAAACGTCCCAACAATTATTTCACCACATTCAATTCCACAGTTGCACCCTGTATTCCGGGTGATGATAATTTAATTGTTACCGTCCCTGTTTTATCGAGAGATTGTAAATAGATCAATAGTTTTCCATGAAATGCATGCTGTTTGTTATCCTTATAATCTTCAACATTCGACGGATTGGAGTCTTCCATCCCAAGAAGACGGACCGGTTCGGAAATCTCACAGGTAATTTCATTATCAGCTGTGTAGACTGTATTACCGGCTTCATCACAAAGAGTCACAAAAATATGAGCAATGTCCTGTCTGTCGGCTTTCATTGATAGATCATCACAATCCGCAATTATTTTAACCGGAGTGCCGGTTGTTTTTAATTCATAAGTTGCTGCTTCAATTCCATGGTTTTTTGCCACAGCCTTTAAGGTCCCTTTTTCAAATGGTATCTCCCAGGTTATTGTTCTGTTCTGAAAATCAGCCATTTTTTTTGTGCCCATAGATTTTGAATTTAATAGAAGTTCAACCTCCTCACAATTAGAAAATGCATTTATGGCTATTGTCTGACCCAATTCATAATTCCAGACAGGTTCAACTCTTTTATGAGCCCATAAACTAACCGGCTCCCTCTCAGTAAGCTTGTCAGTCGTTCCGATGAAAACCATCGGCTTATCGCTCCATAGGCTCTGCCTGAAATAGAATTCAGGCTTTTTGTTACCGGCCAGATCAATCACACCTGCAGTATTTGAACGCATCGGAAACCTGCCTGCTTCGCCAAGATATTCAAATCCCGTCCATAAAAATTGTCCCATGACATATTCATTATCTGCCACATAGTTCCACATTTCAAGGGTCATGCCGTTTTCGCTGCCGTAAAGCGGACGGAGAGGATATTTTTTATGATCCGGTTCATAACGGAATTCCTGGTAATTATATCCGGCTACATCCAGTGCATCAGCATATCCTGTTTCATTAGACATCAGAGCAGAAGCAAGACCGGCAGTTACAGGTCTGGTTGTATCGAGTTCCTTAATAAGTGTAACAAGTACACTTGCTATTTCACCCAGCCTGTTTGCATGAGGTAAGGCTTCACTGAATTTTGCCCATGTCTGCGGATTGGCTTCAGTATTAAGGATCTGGTGAGTATATGGATCATTCGGATAATCGATCTCATTCCCGATGCTCCACATTATAACTGAAGGGTGATTACGGTCTCTGAGAATGAAATCTTTCAGATCTTTCTCAGCCCATTCTTTGAAATAAGCTGCATATCCTTCCTTCCCCGGTGTTCCAACATTCCATCCGGCCAGCCATTTCTTCTTGGGAAGTTCCCATTCATCAAAAGCTTCACCGATCACAAGAAATCCTTTCTGATCGCACAGGTCAAGAAAATCAGGCGAGAACGGATTATGGCTTGTTCTTATAGCATTGCATCCCATCTCTATAAGAATATCAAGCCTTCTTGCAATTTCTTCTTCCGGAACCGCAGCACCCAGTGTACCTGCATCATGATGCATGCATATTCCTTTCAGCTTCAGGTTTTTACCATTAAGGGAAAAACCTTTGTCAGCATCGAACCTGATTGTTCTGAATCCGACCGGAGTTGAAACATTATCGATAAATTTCTTCCCTTTTAACACAGTTATCAGATTATACAAGGCAGGGTTGTCAACATCCCATAATTCAGGTTTGATAACTTTTAACTCTTCTTCAACTGATGTCTCTTCTGAAGGATTTATTTTTACGTTTCCGGAACCGACTGCCACAGTATCATCCTTGAACATCAGATAATTATAAACATCTGCTTTGACAGTTTTTGCTGTTTCATTCTGAACAGTTACCCTGACAGATAATGTTGCAGATTCTGCCGATATTTCCTTTGCACTGCAATAAACTCCCCATTGTTTAATATGAACAGCAGGTGTCGATATCAGCTTCACATTTCTGTATATCCCTGATCCGGGGTACCAGCGGGAATCTCCGAAAAGAGTATGGTCGACCTTTACTGCAACCAGGTTTTCCTGTCCCGGCTTTAACCATGGTGTCAGATCGTACTGAAATGAAATATAACCATTTGGTCTTTTACCAAGGTATTTCTCATTAATCCAAACTTCGCTGTTATTATAAATACCGTCAAAGCTGATATATACTTTTTCTCCTTTCAGGTTTTTGGGGGCAACAAATGATTTCCTGTACCATCCGATACCGCCAGGCAGGTAACCTGTACAGCTGTAATTATCTTTGCCGAAAGGGCCTTCAATGCTCCAGTCATGAGGCAGATCAAGACTCCTCCATCCGGAATCACCCAATGATACAGTCTGTCCGTTTGCTATATCACCTTTATAAAACTTCCAGTCAAAATTAAAATATGTGACTACCCTTCCTGCATGCTGAGCATATAAACTGAAGTCTGCGAGCATTGTTATGCACAGGATCATAACCCACTGTGGAAAATGTTGTTTTCTCATTTTCGGTTTATTTGGCATAATACTTTCTCAAAATTAAAGAATTTAGATCATTTGAAACTGATTTGGATTTGAATCAAATTTGTTGAATCTTTATCATATCATGACTAATGATAACCATGAATATATTGTACGGCAGCTTCATCCCAGGAAAATAATTATCCCTGTAATCATTGGTTTGGGTATAGTTGCATGGCTTGTTGCAAGGGATGTAAATATGAATGTCTTAAAAGAGTTTGTATTTACGTGGAAATCTGTATTCTGGCTGATCGTTGCATTCATGCTGGTTGTTGTCAGAACATTTTTCTACATGGTTCGGATAAGAGTGCTGACAAATAATGATCTCTCATGGAGGCAGGCATTCAGGGTTATAATGCTGTGGGAATTCAGTTCTGCAATAACTCCTTCGACAGTCGGAGGCACAGCACTTGCAGTGATATTTTTACACAAGGAGGGAATAAATACCGGACGCAGTACAGCAGTTACTCTTGCGACCTCATTTCTGGATGAATTATATTTCGTCATAATGCTGCCCGTTTTACTTTTGATAATAGGAGGGAAAACAATTTTTATTACATCACTTCAGGGTACAGGGACCGGACTTTTAAATAATCTTGTCGTTGTAGGAATAATCGGATATGTTATCATATTGGGCTGGGTGCTTCTTGTTGGCTATGGATTGTTCATTAATCCATCAGCAATCAGCAGGCTCATAGTTCTGGTTTTTAAACTGCCTTTTTTGAGGAAGTGGAAATCTTCTGCTGAAAAAGCCGGTACTGATCTGATTGAAAGCTCTGCAGAGTTGAAAAAAGAATCCTTTAAATTCTGGTTTAATTCCCTGCTATCAACATTTCTAACCTGGACTTCAAGATATTGGGTTGTTAATGCCATTCTGCTTGCGTTTTTCAAAATAAATGATCATATCTTGATTTTTGCGAGGCAGCTTGTATTATGGATAATGATGATAATCAGTCCAACACCTGGCGGCAGCGGATTTGCAGAAGTAATACTTGGCAGATATCTTTCAGATCTGATTCCTGCCGATCCGGTTCATGTCGGTGGAGTGGCGCTTGC
>JBGOXH010000238.1:0-4592 GCA_041479075.1 Bacteroidia bacterium
AATACAGGGAAATCACTATCGTCTGAGGGATTGATGTTTATTGGTGATAAAGGAAAAATTATCGGTGATTTCAGGGGAGAAAATCCTGTTCTTTACGAAGCAGGGACAAAAGAACCGCTGAAGGGGAAGACTGATGAACCGGCATCCAGGAGTAATGAGGTATGGATTGAGGCGTTTAAAGATAATGCTCAGTCACCGGGAAGCTTTCTTAATGCGGCCCCGGTTACCGAGACAATCCTTCTTGGTGCTGTGGCACTCCGCGCAGGCCGGAAGGTTGAGTATGACACAGTTAATATGAAAATAACTAATTATCCCGAAGCCAATAAATATCTTACAAGGGAGTACAGGAAGAGTTGGGAACTCTGAAATTGTTATTAATCCATATTGACAGAATAAGTAATATTTAAAATTTAATGCTTCAGAATATGACAAATATTTCAAGAAGAAACTTTATTGAAAAATCTACACTGATTGGTGCTGCTGGAATAACAATGCCTTCTGTTTTCAGATCGGAGATGACAAAAACAGAAATGAGACTTACCAAAGACGATATTTCTCTTGCCCAATGGGCACTTGTGGATGAAATACAGGCAGGAAAGTGGAAGAATCTTGATTTTCCACGAATAGCCAGGAAAGATTTTGATCTGAATGGCATCGAATTCGTAAACACGCTTTTCGGGGTTCCTACTGAGGAATATCTGAAAGAACTGAAGAAAAACGCCGAGGATAACGGTGTGACAATGGTGCTGATTATGGTGGATGATGAAGGTGACGGCTGTTCTGCCACCATTGAAGGACGCCGACAGTTTGAAATAAACCACAGGAAATGGATTGACATTGCCCACTACCTCGGATGCCATGCTATCCGAACCAATTGCCGAGGCCCGGAGAATGTTAAAAAGGATGAGGCACTGAAATGGTCAGTCGAAACCTACCAGCGGTTGCTTGAATATGCCATCCCCGCTAAGGTCAGTGTCCTTATTGAGAACCATGGAGGTGTCTCAAATGATGCCGACTGGATGGTGAAACTTATTAAGGAGGTTGATAACCTCTACTTTGGGAGCTACCCCGACTGGCGTCAGCCATCGCCCGAATTTGATAATGTGGCTTATCTGGAGAAAATGCTCCCTTATGCCGGAGGAATGTCATACAGGAACCAACCGACCGAAGAGCTGACAGCAAAAATGATAAAGATGTCAAGGGATTCGGGATATCGTGGTTGGTATGGCATTGAATCAAGCGGCCGGGAAGAGATTAAAAAAGGAATCGGACTTCTGAAAAAATATCTTTTAGCTACTTGATTAACTGATAATTCCAACCTGACAGGTTTTCAACTCAATTGTCGCAAAGCATTTACCATTTTCCTTTCGCAACTGTGAAACTGAATAATTGAGGCTAATTATCTTTATCTTTATCTAATGAATCACGGTGGACATACATGAGCTAACTGGCGGATTTACCTACCGGAGTTTACTACAATGTTGTTCAAATAAATTTAGTATCAATAACATAATAGGTCTATCATGAAAAACAGATTTATTGCTCTATTAATAATATATTCAATAGGGCTCATCACCAAAGCACAAACCGTACCTCAGCTTGGTAAAGATCCAATCAGCAAGGTCGTTGCAGCCATGACCCTTGAAGAAAAGGTTACGCTTGTAGTCGGGGCAGGTATGCGTATGCCAGGAGCACCTCCATCAACTGCTGAAACGCTTAATCAGGTGAGCACGGTTGCTGGACAAACCCAGGATCTTGTATCCGGTGCTGCCGGAAAAACCT
The DNA here is from genome assembly GCA_041479075.1 of Bacteroidia bacterium. GTDB lineage: Bacteria > Bacteroidota > Bacteroidia > Bacteroidales > VadinHA17 > LD21. Next base: position 1,783 of record JBGOXH010000238.1, read on the forward strand.
ATGCCATTCCCAGACTGGGAATCCCCCAGATGGTAGTAGCTGATGGTCCGGCCGGTTTAAGGATAAATCCCACCAGGCAGAACGACAAGAACACATATTATTGCACAGCCTTTCCTGTTGCTACACTCCTGGCTTCGACATGGGACACGGAACTGGTAAATAAAGTCGGCCAGGCAATGGGTAATGAAGTGATTGAATATGGAGTCGATATCCTGCTGGGTCCGGCATTGAATATCCATCGTAATCCGCTATGCGGCAGGAATTTTGAATATTATTCGGAAGATCCGCTTGTAACAGGAAAAATTGCTGCAGCAATGATAAATGGAGTTGAATTGAATGGTGTAGGAACATCAATTAAACACTTCGCGGCAAATAATGCTGAAACGAACCGTGGTTCATTAAATACCATTGTAAGTGAAAGAACTTTGAGAGAGATATATCTCAGGGGTTTCGGCATTGCCGTTAAAGAAGCTCAGCCCTGGACAGTTATGTCATCCTATAATCTTATCAACGGTATTTATTCTTCTGAGAATTATGATTTGTTAACCAAAGTCCTTCGTAATGACTGGGGATTCAGAGGTTTTGTCATGACAGACTGGTTCGGCGGCAAAGATCCTGCTGCAATGATGAATGCCGGCAATGACCTGCTTATGCCCGGTAATCCGAATCAGTACAAAGCTATTCTTGAAGCCGTTAAAGCTGGCAAACTCGATGTAAAAATTCTTGATAAGAATGTCGAAAGGATACTGAATATAATTCTTCAGACACCCAGGTTCAAAGGTTACAAGTATTCAAACAAACCTGATCTGAAGGCACATGGTCAGGTCGCCCGACAAGCTGCTTCAGAGGGGATGGTTTTACTGAAAAATGACAAGTCGGCATTACCTTTCTCTCAGGAAATTAAGAAAATTGCAGCTTTCGGTAATACTTCTTACGAAATTATTACAGGAGGAACAGGCAGCGGCGATGTAAATGAAGCCTATAGTGTAGATCTCGTTGAGGGATTGCAGAATGCAGGCTACGTTGTGAACGAAAACCTCCAGGCAATGTATACTTCATACCTGAAAACAGCAAAAGAGGGAAAACAGAGAAGCCGCGGCTTTATGATGGGATCGGTCCCGGTAGCTGAACTTGCAATAAACAGTGATGTAACCGGAAGTATGGTCAATATGACTGATGCTGCAATTATTACCATCGGAAGAAATTCCGGTGAAGGTTATGACCGTAAACCTGATGAGGGAGATTTCCTTCTGACACCTACAGAGAAAGATCTTATAAAACTGGTATCTTCTGCATATCACGCTAAAAATAAGAAAGTTATTGTGATACTGAATATAGGCGGAGTCATCGAAACAGCAAGCTGGAAAGAATTCCCTGATGCCATTCTGCTGGCATGGCAGGCAGGCCAGGAAACAGGAAATTCAATAGCTGATATCATCAGTGGAAAAGTTAATCCATCCGGAAAACTTGCATCAACGTTCCCGGTGAATTATACCGATGTCCCATCGGCAAAAAACTTCCCGGGCAAAGTGACTGTTCAGGCTCAGCCTCCTGCAGCAAATAATGAAAACGATATGATATCTGCATTTATGCGTCCGCAACCCTCCGAAGTGACCTATGAGGAGGGAGTATATATAGGTTATCGTTATTACAATACATTCAAAGTACCTGTTTCTTATGAGTTCGGTTATGGCCTTACATACACCACTTTTGAATTTTCGAAGCTGACATTAAGTACAAATAAATTCAGTAAAATGATTACTGTAACGATTGATGTCAGAAACACGGGTGCTGCGGCAGGGAAAGAAGTGGTTCAGTTATATTTGAATGCTCCTGCTGTGAGCCTCGATAAACCGGAAAGCGAACTTAAAGGATTTGTCAAGACCCGTCTGCTGCAGCCAGGCGAGGTTCAGACCTTAATTTTCACAATAACCGCCAGGGACCTTACATCCTTTAATCCTGAAACCTCTTCCTGGATAGCTGACGCCGGACAATATGCTGTTAGAATTGGTTCTTCTTCAAAGGATATCAGGCAGAAAGCTTCATTTTCACTTGGCAAAGCCATGAATGTAAAAACAGAAAGTGTCGCACTTGTGCCAAAAGAAAAAATAAGTGAAATCAAACCATAAGTATTTGCGGAAAAAGGTTTTGAACTTTTCATTAATCCTTTTTTGCCGGCTTATTCTTCAGGCCAAAAGAGTTTAGCCGGGAATAAGAAAAATATTATCGGAAAACAGACTGAGGCCGGGTTAATTTTTGGGAAAACCGGTATGGACGGCAGGATTATGATCTTAAATACTCTGATTTTAATTGAACCTATTTCAAGGAAGTCGACAATTTGCAATTGTCGAGAATAGCAATCAACCTATCTGCTTTCTCTTCAATTTCTTTCGATTCTTTTTGCAAACTGGTTACAAATTTATTATTGTCATATACTCCACGGCAGCTTGAAAATCGCTATCCCTGGTGTCAACATCTCCATCAATGCCAAATCCAAGTTTGCCAATAAAGATATAATTTAGGGTGCAGTTTTAAAAAATATTTAATGTTAAATTTTAACTATTTCTATGAAAATCAAATAATTCTTTTTAAATTTCTGTGGCGAAAAAAGTGTTGTGACACACCTGAATCAATAAATTTGAGCTACATTTGAAGAAACTTATGAAGATTTATAAATTTTATTTGCTAACCTAAAATATTAACTAACTAACCTAACATGCCTATGATTAAAATCTACCTGATCCTAATCTTGCCTAAAAACAGAGAACTTAACCAGAAATTATTTCTTTGAAATTTCTTTACATAAGACG
>JBGOXH010000016.1:0-19180 GCA_041479075.1 Bacteroidia bacterium
ACTACCATGAAAGTGTGAGTTTGAGTGTGAGCGCGGGAGTGAGAAAAAAGAGTGAGATGCTCGCTTTCGCTCACGCTCTCACTCTTTTTTTGTACCCGGAGGGGGACTTGAACCCCCACAGCCGTTATGGCCACAGGATTTTAAGTCCTGCGTGTCTACCATTCCACCATCCGGGCCTGGAGCGGCAAATTTAATTAAAATTTTCAGTTCTTGACCAGTATTGGTTTACCAAATCCAACCTTCTCAAGATCCTTAATTTGTGTTTTGGCATCGCCGACCACAACATAATACATTCTTGACGGATCAATGTACTTTTTCGCAATCTCAAGCTGCTTGTCTGCTGTAAGTCCCTGAACATATGCTTCTTCCTGCTTAATGTAATCGGCGGGGAGATTATATGCAGTCATCGTATTCAGCATATCAATCAGGTTACCAAGAGTCTCAAAACGCCGTGCATTGCTTTTCATCAGGCCTGACTTTGTGAAACTAATATATTCTTCAGGCATTTGGGTACGGTATTTTTCCATCTCTGTTTTGAATATATTGACAGACTCAAGAGTTGCATTTGTCCGAACCCTCGAAGAGGCCGAGAAGTAACCATAATTTTTAAATCCTGAGAATGATGAATATGCTCCATATGTAAATCCCTTTTGTTCCCTGATTATCTGCATCCATAACCCGGAAATTGATGCAGCCCGTGCTCCAAGCTTAAAATTTGCCACAGTTGCAGGGAAGAAATCAGTATTTGTTCTGGGAATAGACGGACATCCGATTGAAATGACCGATTGCTTGGCTCCCGGAACATCAACAAAATATATTTGTGATTTTTCGGGTGGGGCTGGGACTTTAATTTCAGGAATAGTCACTTCTTTTGCAGGCCATTTCTGATCCAGACCTGCAAGAGCTGCAATCACTCTCTGCTGGTCGACATCTCCGGCAATCAGGAACCTTGCAATGGTCGGTGAGAAATAAGTGTTATAATATTCCTTCAGATCATCCATAGTAATCGCTTCAACAGAAGCTTCAGTTCCCGATGCATCAACAGCCAGGATATTGTCGCCAAACATAAGCTTGTTGAGTGTATAAAATGAGAGGTAATCAGGGCTGGCAGCGTTTCGTTTTATTGAATTTATTATACGGCTTTTGGCAAGTGTAAATTGTTCCTCGTCCCATCTTGGTTCAAGAAGCATCTCTTCAACCAGGGCGATAGTTTTTTCAAAATTGCGGGCCAGTGTGCTGACATTTACTGATATATCTTCATTTCCGGAGGAGATCCTTATTGAGGCTCCAAGGAGACCAATTGCATTTTCAAGCTGTTCGGGAGTTTTGTTTTTCGTCCCTTCGTTCATCATTGCAGCAACAAGATTTGCAACGCCTGCCTTTTCTATCTTGTCAACCATATGGCCGCCATCCAGAATAATTGAATATTGGATAAGGGGAAGCTCATTCTGAGTGATGCCCCATATCTTTAATCCATTTGCAAGAGAACCTGACCAGGGCTGAGGTACATTGACTCCCGGATCCGATCCTAACTGAGGCATAATGGAGCGATCAAGCTTTGTTGTGGTCTTGACGACAGGCTCTTCAGCTGTTGCATCAACCTTTACTTCAGCAGCTTTAGTGACATCCTCCTCAACTATGCCAGCATTAACAGATCCTCCGACAATGAGGTTTGCTTCACCTTTCGGAACAAAGCTTGTTTCAACAAAATTCATTCCCTTTAAATACTTCTCAAAAACTGCTTTTACATCCGTCATAGTAACGGCCTGGTAGCTGGCAAGCTCTTTTTTAAAATATTCCGGGTCGCCGGTAAACATATCATATTGTGCAAGGGCAAAAGCTTTTCCCTGGACGCTCGAAAGTCTGCTGTAAAATCTTGTTTCATAGCCTGCTTTTATCCTCATAAGATCTTCCTCGGTAAAGCCATCCTTTTCAAATTTATCGAAGCCTTCGAATATTGCTTTCTCAACTTCGGTAAGATTAACACCGGGATTTGCCGTAACAGATATCCTGAATGATCCGGTAAGCTCCTGCGATCCGTTTCTTGCCATTACCCTTGAGGTGAGCTTCTTATCTTTGACAAGTATTGTATAAAGAGGTGCTTTCTTGCTATTGGCAAGAAGGTCTCCTAAAAAGTCAAGTGCATAAGAATCTTTGGAGAATTGTTCCGGAGCAGGAAAGACCATTGTAAGCTGGGGCGCCTTTGCAAAATTGTCTTCATGGTATAGCCTGACAGTAGAAGCAAGAGCTGCCGGAATCGGTTTTCTGCTGACTACCTTCTCTCCGCTGAGAATCTCCCCAAAATACTTCGTAACCAGTGTTTTAACTTCTTCTTTATTGATGTCTCCTGAAATCACCAGAAATGCATTCCCTGGAGAATAGAATTTTTTATGGAAAGCTATTACATCTTCGACTTTTGCATTAGTCAGATCTTCCATTTCTCCTATAACGTCCCAGCTGTAAGGATGTCCTTTTGGATACAGATTCTTCAGAATTACATAATCATTGAATCCATATGGAGTATTATCAACACCCTGCCGTTTTTCGTTCTGGACTACATTTTGCTGATTCGCAAGGTTAGATTTAGTAACAGTGTTCTCAAGGTAACCCATCCTGTCAGACTCCATCCACAGGGCCATTTCCAGTGCGTTTTTTGGAATCACTTCGAAGTAGTTGGTTACATCCTGACCTGTACTGCCATTAAAGGTGCCGCCGGCATTACTGACATAATTAACAAATTTACCCCTGCCCAGGTTTTCAGATTCCTGGAACATCATATGCTCAAAAAGATGGGCAAAACCCGTTTTACCCTCGGTCTCACGGCTTGATCCTACATGATAATAAATTGCTACTGCGACAATTGGATCAGATTTATCTTCATTAAGTATAACTGTCAGACCATTAGGCAGTTTATACTTCTCATAAGGGATTGACAGACCGGCTTCCGTGTTTTCTCGTTTACATGAAATACTGGCTGCCATTATCAAACCCAGGAAAAAAATAAGTGATTTTTTCATAATACTATTAAAGATTAAGTTGTTTTAAATTCCAAGCTGTCGAAAATAATAATAAAATGCTTAATGAGCCCGTTTTTTGCAGATAAAAAAAAGATTCTTATTTTTGCCGCTGAATCTGCGGGAGTAGCTCAGTTGGTAGAGCACGACCTTGCCAAGGTCGGGGTCGCGGGTTCGAGTCCCGTCTCCCGCTCAAACAAAAAAGGCTGCGTAAGCAGCCTTTTTATTTTTACGAAAACCGACGACATGCTTGCATGGAGAAGGGATGAGTAAAAAATAAAATGAGCCACATTAGTGGCTTTTTTGTTTGATGGCAACTCCCTAAGGGTCCGTGGCGCGCAGCGCCACAATCCCGTCATCCTCATTTCGGTTCCGTGGCGCCGCGGGCGCCACAATCCCATCTTCAGTTTAATTTCTTATTGGTCCCCATTCAACAAGGGTATCATTTTCGATATAGAGCCAGGAACTTTTATAGATCCATTCCTCCCTGATTATATTAGTGCCGATAACCCGGTTGATCTTCTGAGGTTTTCCCCAGCTGTCTCTGACCATCTCAGACGACATCCCTTTCCATATTTTGCCTGCTATCAGCTTTGCAGCCATATTGGTACCGTATTTATTTTCGAGATATGTAAACCGGCTGACTTGTTGCTGCTGCTGCTGCTGAGATTCTGTCGTAACTTCCTGCACAGGCTCCCTCTTCTGTACAACAGGTTTAGTTTCAACAACAGGTTCGTTAATTACAGCCTGACGCTTAAAGATATAACCTTCGTCTTCCCCATAAACAACATGAAGGTATGTGCTGTCGGCACCTATAACACTAACAGTTGTGTCTGAAGGTATTATCAGAATTACTGAAGTCAGATCATCTTTTTCGCCAAAAAGCCGTGTTGCTGATTTTATTGTAGCAGTAAGCTTCACATCCTGTACTGCAATCGGATTTTTTTCCAGATCCTGAAGAACCCCTGATCTGTCGTTCTGCGCATTTACATATATTATTGCAGACAATAGAAAGAGTGATATTATAAGCTTTTTCATATATTGTTTTTCTCTAAACGTTCAAAAACTATACCATATTATGTTTTCTGATCAACATAAGTCCGTCTCTTACCGGCAGAATAACTTTATCAATGTCTGTTTGTTTCCGGATCATATCATTAAACTCAATGATTCCCCTGGTCTGAGGATCTTTAGTGCTCTTTTCCAGGACTTTATCGCCCCAGAGAATATTATCAGCGATAATAAAACCACCCGGATTAACTTTCCCGGATACAATATTATAATATTCTGAATATTCACGTTTATCACCGTCGATATAGACAAGATCGAACATCTGATCCAATCCCGGGATAATATCCTGAGCTCTTCCGGTAAGCTGGACAATGCTTGATTCAAACCCCGCTTTTATAAAATAAGACTGGCTGAATTCCCTGAGCTCATCATTAATTTCAATAGTAATAAGCTTGCCACCAGGTTTAAGCCCCTTAGCCAGGCATATAGCCGAATACCCCGTAAATGTGCCTACCTCAAGAACACTTGATGGTTTTATCATTCCGGAAATAAACTCAAGAAACTTTCCCTGGAGATGACCGGTTGACATATTCGGATTTACGAATTTCAGGTGGGTCTGTCTGTAAAGATCCTCCAGCACTGGATCTTCCGGAGAAGAATAATCAAGTATATATTTTTCAATCCATTTGTTCATAATTATTTATATATCAGTGTCGATAACTTTGACGGGTCAAAAATATCATTGGCGATGCAGAGTAATTCAGATGAAGTCAGGCTGTCAATTCTTTTACAGATCTCTTCAAGCGTATCAATTTTGTTAAAAACGAGGAGACTCTTGCCAAGGCTCAGCATAAGGCTCTCATGATGTTCATAACCTCTTGCAAGATAGCCTTTTATCTGGTTTTTTGCTTTATGCATCTGAATTGGTCCGAGCTTCATATTCCGTAATTTGCTCAACTCTGTATAAACCATAGAAATACTTTTTTCAAGATTCCGGCTATCCGTTCCGAAATATATTGAAAAGACACCAGTATCCTGATATGCATTATAGCTTGATTCTACGATGTAAGCAAGCCCATTTTTTTCGCGGAGTGAAAGATTCAGTCTTGAGTTGTTCCCCTGGCCGCCAACTATATTATTCAGGAGAAACATACCCATTCTTCGCTTATCTTTCAGGTTGTATGCGACATTTCCGATGATACAATGATTCTGGTTAGTATCCATTTTCTTTGTCTCCGATAATGGCTTATACAATACTTTTTTATTTCTCCTTGCATCCTTTTTCTTTACAGCGACTGATCCAAAATATTTATTAAACAACTTCAGGATCTTATCATCCGGGATATTTCCCACAGAGCAGAAAACCATCTGATGTGTATTATAATTATTTGCAACAAATTCATTGATAGCTTTTTGCGTAAATGATTTTACAGTATCGCGGGTACCAAGAATGCTGCGTCCGAGCGGTTGGCCCGAAAAGACCATTTCTTCAAATTCATCAAATATCAGCTCGGCAGGATTATCGAGGTAAGAGTTTATTTCTTCGATAATTATATCTTTTTCTTTTTCTATATCTTTTTCAGAAAAGACGGAATTAAAAGCGATATCGCTTATCAGGTCAACAGCTTTTTCAAAATCTTCCTTCAGGACTGATGCATGGATTGCTGTCTCTTCCTTTGTAGTGTAAGCGTTAAGTTCGCCTCCTACATCGTCGAGATGGCTGAATATATAGTAAGCTTTATGTTTCCGGGTTCCTTTGAACAACATATGTTCGATGAAATGAACCATGCCGTGTTCGTTTGCTTTTTCATCGCATGAGCCGGTACTGATTATCAGTCCGCAATGGGCTACCATTCCGTTAGTCCGGTGATGGACAAGTCGTATTCCGTTATCGAGGGTATGGAGGAGGAGCTGCATTAAATGATCAAGTTAGGGAGCAAATTTACCATTTCGGTAAAATGATTCCAAATTGATTTTTTTAAGTCAAAGTTTTGCTTAAACAAAATTGAGATATATATTTGCAGACCGAAAAGGAGGTGCCATAGCTCAGTCGTCCCGTTCCGCCTGGCGGAACGAGGATCCACGAAAAACTAAGCAAATCAAAGATTTGCTGTTTTTCGGGAGTAGAGCAACGGACTTTTTCGGAACATGAAAAATTGGTGCCATAGCTCAGTCGGTAGAGCAACGGACTGAAAATCCGTGTGTCCCTGGTTCGATTCCCGGTGGCACCACATCTTTAAATCGTTATGCCCGTAAGGTCAACGTCTTGCGGGTTTTTATTTTTAGGAGTATGATGGATCCGGTGGCGGAATCTTTACTGGTGATCACCTGGCTGTTTACTAAAGTACTTAACAGTTTTATCAGTTACAATTGCTCTGATAAATTGTTTTTTGACTTAATTATAAATAAAATGTAAATTTGTTATAAAAGTATAAAGGATGCAAAGGCAATTTATAATCTGCCACTCTTGCAGACCAGGAGGTATCATAATCTATTTGAAAGGTTGCCGGTAAGCAGTTCGGATTTATAACTGACACATAATCAGATTGTATTCAGACAAATATTTTAAAATATATTAACTTGGAGCAAAACTTTACAGCTATGGGAACTCCTGCCTTTGTTGATATTCACGTTCATCCCGACCTTAAATCTTTCCTCTCCTCAAATGATGAAATAGACAGAAAAGATTGCTGGCAAGATTTAAGTATCCCTTTTATTGGTCGAATAATCGATGATTTGTTCCTGGGCAATATTCTTGAATCGCAGAGCAGCCTGACACAACTGAATCAACCAGGCGGACCTATAGTGACAGCAGGACTTTATGGATTTGAAAGAGCTATGATCAAGGGTGATCTGTTCAATTCCCTGCTTATTCATGTAGATCTTCTGACTATTGCAAAAGTTCTTGAAATAATTGGATATCGCGGTCGTCTGCTTGACTATAAATTGTTGAAACGGATGTCAAAACTGCGGACCAGTATGTTCAGGCTTTTTAATGAGGCACATTCCCATCTTCTTCTGTCAGATTTAATCCCTCCCGGTATTAAACTGCTTAAAAGTATTGGTGATTATGATCCTGGAAAGCTGAATATAATTCTGACTGCGGAAGGAGGCCATAACCTCTTCAGAAAAAGATGCAGCTGTCATAAAAGAAAGAATGTGATAGCCAATATTGATAAATTAAAGGCAGGAGAATACAGATTCCTCTTCGCTGGTCCTGCTCATATTGAGAGAAGCAGGCTTTGCACCCATGCCTACGCAATCAAGTTCCTCCATCATAAGAACTTTCTGCCTGTCGGGTACGGCATTACAAACCTTGGCAAAAAGGCAATTAAAGAACTACTTGGTAATCCAAACCGTATACTGATCGATATAAAGCATATGAGCCTTGAGTCAAGGAAGCAATTTTATAATATGCTTGATGAGGACTACCCAAATGAGACTATTCCTGTTATTGCATCGCATGTTGGTGTGACAGGGATATCATACGATAAAATAGAATATGAATCCTGTGAAACTTATAAATGCAAATGGACGAAGGTTCAGCATACATCAAAAGATGGTATCATCCCCGGCACAAAGTTCTACCCGTGGTCAATTAATCTTTATGACGAAGAAATAAAGAGAATAATCCAATCAGAAGGATTGATAGGGCTCAGTCTCGATGCCAGAATTCTTGGTGCCAGGCAAAAGAAAGATGAAGATCTGATCGAATATTTCAGCAAAAAGGAGTTCAGGTGCGGAGAACATGGCAGGCATCCTATTTCTCAAATCAGTAATCTAGTTCAGGGCCCGGTTACGCCATCGGAGGAGGATGAATTTGAAGAAAAAATAAAACCTATTAGAGAAAAGATCATTACCTATCTTGAGGCTGTCTTTAAAAATCCGGAGAGATATAAGGAATTTGACGACTTGAGGGAAACGATAGAGAAAGAATACAAACTGCTTCCGGATCGTCGGCAAATGATCAGAAATATGCAGAATACGGATCTGAAACACTTATGCAATAATATCCTTCATATTGTCAGGGTAGGAGGGGACAAGGCATGGAAACATATTTGCATCGGATCTGATTTTGATGGACTGGTATGTGCCATAAAATGTTGTAAGAATGTAACGGAGTATGGCAATCTTGCACTCAAGCTGAAAAGAATGCTGCCGGAAATGGCGGCAAGTGCAACACCTCCGCAGCAAATCAACAACATTGATCAAAAAGTGGATGGTATCATGGCTGGTAACGCCCACGATTTTCTGAAGAAATACTTTGTTTAAACTATTGCACAGGTGGCCTCAGGCTTTACTTCCGGTTTCAGATCTTTAGCAGGAAAGCGGGACTGTTTCGGATAGGAAAATCTTAATTTAATGTATAAATTTATTGCATAGATGGCTATCAGAATCAGTTTGCCGGCGGTTATACCGTCGGTGTTGTCTGTAAAATATTTCTCCCTGTTGAATAAAAAGAATCTGTTAAATCTGTGCTTAACATAACGCCAGATGGAGAAGCTTTTTATATATATTTTTCTTAATTGAAAGTAAAACTCTTTTGTATCAAGCCTGGTTGGAAGAACTGAATGGACAAAATCAAAGAAATTAAAATTAGTAATCTCAAAAGTGTCACATGTCTCTTCATACAACTCAGTCCCCGGAAGTGGCGTTAAAACAGGGTAAGCAGGCCTGAAAAGGTTATTTTCGCAGACATATTTAAATAATTCATTAAAATCCTCTGCAGAATATTCAGGTCTTATAATAAAATGTGCTATGATATAAATGTTTAATTTTTTAAGGATTTGAATAGCTTCATTATTTACTGCAACTGAAGTTTTTTTCCCGTAAAAACTCAGATCTTTATCGCTGAAGGACTCGAAGCCAACAGTAATGAACTGCAAACCGGCTCCTGTCAGTTCCTCAAACAGGGACTGATGCTTAACAATTGTATCTGCCCTGGCGTACATCTGCAGTTTTTTCTTTATATTATTTTTTTTAATCAGTTCGCATAATTTCCACATCCGGTTAATATCACCGAAAGTATTGTCATCCGAAAAATAAACGATCTCATTATCTTCAGCTAAGCTTTTCAGTTCATCAATAATAGATTCAGGCGTCCTTGCTGAGTATTTGCCATCCATAAGCTTCCAGCAGGCGCAAAAATTACATCTGAATAAACATCCTCTGCTGGTCATTAACAATGTCAATCTGTTTCTTAGCGGGTCGTGGTAATTCTTCTGATATTTTAAAGTAAGTCTACGGTCGGGCATAGGCAAGATATTAAGATCAGGTCCTGATGTCTCTTTTTTTGTAAAGAGGACCCTGTTTCCATCAATTAAGCCAATGTTGGGAATATCCATTAGCTGTTCCGGATTATTCAGGGCGTTGATATATCGCGGGAAAGTAGAATCAGCATACCCGAGAAAAATAGCGTCAACACATGGAAGAACAAAATCATCAGGCATAAAAGTAACATGATGTCCTCCTACAACTGTTCTGACTGCCTTATCAAATTTCTTAATCTCTTTCAGGATCAGAACAGCAATGTTATAGTCGCAGGTATAAGCAGTTATGCCAACCAGGTCAGGATTGAAATTTATTAATTCTTTATGAAGGTTCCTGTCAATCCTCATATCAAGGATCCTGACATCTGAACCTATTACCGAAGCAGCCAGGTATTCCAGTTCCAATGGTTCGTATAAGGAAGCGGTGACTATATTAGGATTCAGAGGCGGCTTTACCAGCAATATTTTCATCTGTCTGGTATTTATGTACTAATACTACAATAAGCCGCAAACCTTTCCCACTGTTGTCTGACTCTTTCCAGAAGTATTTTAAAACGTTTTTCGCCCCGGATGTTTTCGAGTAGCGGGTCGTATTCGTTCAGGAACGGGTAATTCATAAATCCGCCTTCAACTGCATGTTCAAGCCATTCCAGGGACTTCTCCTTTTCGCCAAGATAAGAATATAAGGTAGCTATTAAATAGGAATTCTGGGGATCCAGCCAATGAGCTTTTACAAAATCAGGGGTTAACAATATTCCTAATTCATCCTTTTCTCCTTTTATTATGTATTTAAGGAATATTGTCAGTTGGTTCCATGAATCCCTAGCCGGTTCTTCAACACATTTTGAGATAAATTCATATGATTCATCAGCACGATTGTTATATAAGAGAATAAGCGATTTCCAGAATTGATTCATGCTGCTTTCAGGATATAAATTATTTGCAGCAAGCAAAGGATCAAGTGCAAGATTAAATTTACCATCATAAAAGTGATTCCAGCCTATGATGGAATCAATCATCGGATTAATCGGATCGATTTTTACACATTTTTTTATTATAGCTTTACTGGCATCAATCCTGCCGATAAGTATATATGCTTCAGCCAGCCAGATCAGGATTTCAGGGTCTTCCGGCTTAGCTGCATGTGCCCTGAGTATATGCTCCATACCTTCATCCGGCTTCCCGTTTATTGTATCAATACATGCCATTACGAAATGTGCCTCTGCTAATTCAGGATTTAGAATAAAGGACTTCTGTACATACTCTTCTGCTTTTTTAAGATTTTTTTCTTGGTCAACGCCTGCATTAAAATACTGGAAATATGCAAGTGCCATACCGGCATAGATCACTGCATTTTCACCCGCGATATCGATTCCTTTTTGAAGTAGATTCAATCCATGTTCTATTCTTTTCTTGTTAAAGGAGATTATTTCCGGGTAAGACCTTTTATAACAATCATAAGCAAAAACATTATTTATCGGTCTTTCATGAATTTTCTTCATTTCCAGAGAGCTCAGCTTTATTTTAAGGGCATTGACAATTGATTGTGATACTTTTTCCTGAATATCAAACACATCTTCGAGCGTACCTGAATATTTTTTAGACCAGATATGAGAATCATTTACTGAATCAATAAGCTGAGCAGTAATGCGCAGGTTGCTTAATTCTTTCCTTACACTGCCTTCGAGGACATATCGTACATTTACTTTATCAGCTATCTCTTTTATGGTGTTTCTTCTTCCCCTGAATGCCATCGCTGATCTGCGGGAGATAACCAGCAAATCAGGGACAAGCGAAAGGTCCGAGATAACTTCCTCAGTAAGACCATCACTAAAGTAGTCCTGACCAGGATCAGAACTAATATTCTCAAATGGCAGTACAATAATGGATTTTTCCTGTTTAAACTGTCTCTCAACTGTTGAGATATTGACGTATTCGCCAGGTTCTGTTTTTAATCCGTAGATTATTTCTTTAATGGCATTGGCAACCCTGTTTATCTGGTTCCGGTACCTTGTGCCACTTAAGTTCTTCTCTTCACTATCCAGCCTGGTCATTGGCCTGTTAACTCCGGGTTCCTTGTAGATGAATTCAATACCCCTGAGCATTGTCCCAAGACTTGATTCGAATAATTTAATATCTTTAATATCCAGATCATAAATTCGCACCGGGATCACCCTGTTTGCAACATTGCCATCAGGCAATCTGACCTTTAATCCAAACTGATCACGGGATGCCTGCTCTATAAATGCCTTGAATTCATGTTCCCAAGCAAAGGAATTAGGATCACAATAGGTACGGGAAATTATAGGAATGAATACCAGGCACTTTAGTTTCTCTTTAAGGGAAGCATCAACATCATGCGTCTCAAGTAGCCCATTATGCGGATTAATATCAAAATAAACACTTATTTCCTCCTTAAAAGTCTTGTCAAGTTCGTTCCTGAGATCTTCAACGAAATCACTCACCCACTGCTCACCTTTATTGTCTTTCTGGCGATAACTGATGAAAACATCATTTTCAAAATCTGGAATGAGACTTGCCATACACGTCATTTATTGATACAAAGATATTAAAGACCTGAACATAAATCAAATAAAAATACGTCAGACCGGGGATCGACAATATGAATGATCCGACTATCATACTTATGTTTTATCGTTTTTACCTGGAAGTCATTCTGCACGAGTGGCACCACATAAAAAAGAGTGAGAGTGGGATCGAGAGCTAGCACTATCACTCCATTTTCTCAATACTCGCTCTTACACTCACTACCGTAAAAGAATATTTAAAACAAACTGCAAGAGCAGCGATCTGCAAGGGTTTTTAAATTTCCTGTTGACGCCTGCCTGCCGGCAGGCAGGAAGGCCGGGAAGCAGTATCCGTGAATCGGGGTACTAAGCTCTTGAGGCCGAAATAAGCGAAGCATGCTGTGCCCCGACGAAGCGGAGCGAGACGGGGGCGCATTTTTTGCCGTCCAGGAACAAGTTTGCTCGCCTATTCGAGTGTCGCGGTACAAGTTTTATAAGTGGCCGGGAATTGGTCCCGGTGCAGAAATGATTTAAACGGGCAAGGGCGCGATCGCGGTACGAGCATTCGATATCTGTCTTAGGTGCAGAAGCAAAAGCAAAAAATGTGACAATGCTTATTTACTTTATTGTCCATGTTATGGTTAGTTCTTATTTTTTCCTTAGAAGATAAAATAGTCAATTTAAACTTGATAGGATTTAGTTTTTATATCTATACGCTTTTTTCTTAACTCAAGAGTAAGATTAAATAATCTTTCAAATAACAAAAGGATCACTATTGAACAGAAAATCTGGATGATGACTCCATGCTCTGAAAGATTATATCCAAAGATAATTCTGTCACTTCTGATCCAGATTGTTGAAATTATCACACCGGTAGTCAAGCCAACCAGAAAGAAAAACCATGATAAAAAGAGGAATCTATTATTTACTGGATTATGAGTAGCTGCTTTGGAAATACTATCCATAATTCTATCTTCTAGATCATCTGATGGCTCTGGGATCTCTCTGTTTAAAAGGATTTTTTGGAATTTGATATCTTTTTCCATTATATAATTTCTTTTACTTCAGATTTTAGCAGTTTCTTAAGTTTGTCATAGAAGTTTTTACGCCCACGAAGCAGAAGCATTTTTATTTTCGAGGCTGACCATCCTGTAATCTCAGTAATTTCCTCAATTGAGTTTTCTTTTATATAGAAGAGTTCAAGTGCAATAGATTCATTTATAGATAGTTGTTCAAAAACTGCAGAAATGAAAAACTTCTGCTCCTCAATGATCAAAGAATTTATTGAATCATTTACAATTTCAATATCGCAATTTGATATTTCATTGTATGTTACATATTCTTTGGATCTATTGTCGGCTTTACGTAATGATTCATTAATTACGATTTTACCAAGCCAGGTTTGGAAGGAAGCATTTCGCTTAAAGGATTTAAGTCCTTTAAAAGCTTTTATAAATGAATCTTGGACAACATCCTCAGTTAGATTTTTATCCTTCAGAATTGCATAGGCTAGTGAAAAGGCAAATCTTTTATAAGTTTTGATAAAGTATTGAAAAGAATTGAGATCACCCTTAAGTATCTTTTCAATATAGATATCATCCATTTTTCTTTTTCCCAGATCTTTCAATAATGTTTCCAATAATTATTCCCAATCCACCAAATATCAGTACTGAAAATGTAAGAATAATCGGGCCATCATTGTAAGTAGTTTGATTATTAAATGGAGGTGGAGGCTGGATGGCAAACAGATATCCAAAACCAACTCCTAATCCAATCGCTAATACAAGAATTCCTAATCTTAACCAGGGAAACTTAAAAGTGATATCTCGGCTTTTGTATATTTCTAAGACATCAATTCCTTTCTCTATGAGTGCCATTCTCTCTTTATTTCTAAATCGTAAATAGAAATAATACGAAAGAATTATGGCCGCAAAAAAACTTACCCAAATAAGACTTTCCATAATGTTGCTAATATTATAACTGTCCATTGTTAATAAATTAAATTAATAATTGATTTATACATTAGATACACTTATCATAAAACTGGTCACAAAAAAGTTATCCTACTTGTGATTTAACTTAAAAAATACTTTGGTAAACGACAAGCCTGCTTGTAGTTGACGGATTAAATCTTTTGTGTCATTTTTATAAATCCTGGTAGATGTGTAGGTGTTGTCTCGGTTGAATAAATTTGCTTTATATGTTATGGTTAGTTCTTTTAAGAATTGTCTAACGTGCAGAAAACCACCGGATTAACCACAACGGCCCGGCAATAAAGGGCGTTTGTGTCACCCGACGCAAGCACCGGGCAGAGTCCTGGTACTTTAGCCAGAAAGTGGTAAAAAATTCGGCTTAAGTACTTGAGGTTATTTATTTCAATAAAAGACTATTTTCTTTTAAAGGATTAAACGTTGTCACAAGGGATGAAAAGTGCTATTCTTTTTCTCTGAAGAAGAGGGACGAAATAGGACAATTTATATTTAAATGTACTAAAGTATTTTCAATCACTATTTATCTCACCATTTTTAAACTACCTTTGAATGTCTGTCTGACTGGCAGATATTCTGTTATTAATAACCCCCGCTGAATTATTCCAGAATTAATTATTACTCATATCGAAGTGAAACAACTGGATTTTTCATTGCAGCCCTGGCAATTTTAAAGATAATTGTAAGTATTGTTGCCACGAACATTATTGATGCGGCAAATACCAGCGTCCCAATCTTTATCTCAGTAAAATAATCCCATATGCTATCAAGCAGCATTAATGACATATAATAACCTCCTGCACATCCAATCAGTGATGAAACAATAAGTACGATTAAAAATTTCTTACCTGCCAGAAACATAATTAAAGGAACCGGGGCTCCATGTATCTTTCTTATTCCTATCTCTTTTGTCCGTCTTATTATATCCAGTGAAACCATGTTGTACATTCCGATAAGTGATAACAGGGTTGCTATTATGGCAAGGAATATATTACCCTTCATAATGCTCGCGTTAATATCTTTTTCTTCCTGCATTGTATCTTCCTGAAGCATTCCTGTAAAATAATAATTTGTGGTTAGTTTTTCCCATTCCAAATCAAGATATCCCAGAACATCAGGTAAATCTTCAGGATTAGTTCTGACTGCTAAGACAGCATATTGATCATTTGGTGATAATCTGAGCATTGCAGGCTCAATCTCTTTCCATAATCCATTTATATAAAAATTCTCTACAACTCCTATTACTGTCAGTTTTGTTGTGTCATAAAGTGTAATTGTTTGTCCAACCGCTTCTTTCCATCCAAAATCCTTAACAAGCTTCTGATTTACAACTATTGAGCCATTTGTACGGTCAGCGGCCGCTCTCGATTCATCAAAAAGACGTCCTGTAACAAGACGGAGACCCATTGTTTGCGCATATGCGGAGCCTATATCCAAAACATCAACCTCCAATTGTTTTTCTTCATCTTTTATCGGTCTGCGATATCCTCCGAATCCAATATGATTCTGAGTACCTTCAGCAGAAATTATCTTTGGATTTGAGAGAACCTCATTACGGAAAGAGGTGAAGTATTCAGGAGGGATCGGAACAACAATCAGTTTATCTCTATCATAACCAAGATCAAGAGTCTTCTGATATTCTGCATTCTTTGCAAAAACGATTCCTAATACTAGGGCCATAACTGAAGTAGTAAACTGCAATGTGAGAAGAACGATTGAAAGCTTACTCGATCCTCTGAAAATAGAATCACCCTTCAGGACAGTTATCGGGCTGAATGAACTCATGTAAAAAGCAGGATAAACACCTGAAATGAAACCAGTAAGAAGCATTAACAACAGGAGAAATACCCAGAAGAATGCATGCTTTGCAAAAGTTATTTTAATAGACATGAATGCCCACATATTGCTGTAAGCAGGAACAAGAAACTCTGCAAAAGCAATAGACACCAGAATGGCCATGAAACAGATGATAAAAGTTTCGAACATAAACTGTGTTACCAGTTGTTTTCTTTGTCCCCCAAATGTTTTCCTGAGGCCTATCTCCTTAAGTCTGCTACTGAACGTGGCTCTTGAAGTATTTGCAAAATTGAAACAGGCAATTAAAAGAATAAAGAGGGCCATGACCGGCGGAGCAATAAGTGCAGCAGGAGGAGGGGAAGGGAAAAGGCCTGGAGACCAGATTTTTCTGGTATTTGTACCAACCTCCTTTAATGGAATAATTGTAAATCTGTTAATCCTGAAATCCTCCCTGGCTATATTTTGTACCGGAAGATATTTCTTCAATGATTGGGTGATTGAAGGAAGAGCTGACTTTTCCGGAACCTGAATAAAAAAAGCAGTGATCATAAATTTCCAGTCAGCATCTTTGCAATTCCACATCATCAGATAATTATCAAAATTTGTTAGGATGTCAATCCTAAAGCTCGAATTTTCCGGCAGATCAGCAAATACAGCGCCGATTGTGTAAGTAAACTCCTTATTCTTGTCATTGATAATTGAAATAGTTTTCCCAATTGGGTATTTCTCACCAAACAGTGTTGTCGCCATCTTCCTGCTTACCAGAACATTTCCCTGACTTTCAATTGATTTCTGATCTCCAAGAAGAATAGGGAAGGTGAATATTTCCAGAAATTCAGGATCGACATATGAGACCTGAGTAGAGAAGATATTTTCTTCTTCCTTAACAGGAGAGCCAGATCTCATCAATCTTGCTGATTTCTCAATTCCTGAAATATCATTTTTTATCTGAAGGCCCAGGGTAGCCGGGACAAGACCATATTCCTGTTCCCTGCCCTGCATATCCCTGAAACTGTTAACCCGGTAAATCTGATTGAAATTCACATTAGCCCTGTCAAATTCATAATTGAACATATTGTTGAAAAATGCGACAATGCAAACTGACAGTGCGATTCCCAGACCAAGAATATTAATTATTGTAAAAACTCTGTTTTTCAATAAATTTCTGATAGTGACAAGCAGATAATTTCTAAACATCTTTTCAATGTTTTCTATTCATACTTAAGTGATTGCGGCAGGATATTAATACTGACTACATATAGCAGCCTGATTTTATAGGATTTATATTGAAGAAGTTTATAGGATAAGATTATTTTTTAATTTTGTTTAAACCCGGGACCGTGCTTTTCATAGCATTGACCGTGTTAGGTTTAGGGTTTTTATAAATTATCTAGATAAACTTATTTTGTTTTGTAGTCCTTATTCAAATCGTAGCGCATCCACTGGGTTACTTGTTGCTGCTTTCCAACTCTGCCAACTTACAGTTAGCAATGCAATGGAAAGTGCCATTATACCTGTCAAGGCAAATATCCACCAATTTAATCCAGTTTTATAGGCAAAATTCTTTAACCAGCCATGCATCACGTACCATCCAACAGGAGCAGAAATCAAAAAGGCAAGGATTATTCGTAATGTATATGTTTTAATTAGCAATTGGACAACCTGCATTCTGGTTGCCCCGTTTATTTTTCTTAAAGCGATTTCCTTTGAACGCTTTTGAACCATTATCGCAGTTAACGCATATAGTCCAAGCATTGCAAGTAATAATGAAAAAATGGCAGCATAAGTGGATAAAGTCTCCATTTGTTCATGCGAACCATAACGGTTACGACAAAAATCTTCAAGTATAATATAGTCCATCACGTATTCCGGATCAAACTCTTTTATTAATTTTTCAACTTTCTGCAACACATTATATTTATCATTGCCAGATATCTTCAGCATTATATTTTCTATACGATTATTGTAATATGTGAACATCATAGGCTCAATACTCTCTTCCAGAGAGGAGAAATGGAAATCCTTTACAACTCCAATAACATGCATCTTATTGTCTAGAGAAATCTCGGAGTTTAAAGGATCAGTCAAACTAAATGTTTTTACGGCCGTTTCATTCAGCACTACAGCTGTTTTATCAGTTTGCATATTCTCATCGAAGGGTCGCCCTGCAATAAACCTGAAACCAAGAGTTTCGAAGAAGCCAGGGAAAATCCTGTACTCCTTTATTGGATATTCTTTTTTTGGACCATTTCCAATAACTTCAATGTATTGACCGCTTGGAATACTACCTAAAAGTTGAAGTGATGCTCCAACAGACTTTATATCAGGAATACTCTTCAAAGCAGTTTTAATTGCCGGATAAGATTTGCCTATTTTGTCGTTCAAATCTGTAATAGCGATAACACCTTCAGTATTAAAACCTAAATCGGCATTTTTCATGAAAATGATCTGTCTTTTCATTACTATAAGGCTGACAATAAGGAATATCATTATTGAGAATTGCATTACTACCAATACCTGAGTTAACCTGCTACTCTTGTTCCCGGGCAAATCCCCTTTAATCAAATTGTCAGGAGAAAATCTTGAGATGAAAAGTGCAGGATATGCACCTGAAATTAATCCAACAATTACAGCGAGCAACGGAAGTCCAATAAACAGTATCAAATTATTATGGTAAGTACTGATCAGATCCCGGTTTAAAACATATCCAACCTCCGGAATTAGAAGATCAACCAGAAAAGCTGCAAAAATCAATGCTACGAATGAAAAGATGAATGACTTCACTAATAACATTGCAATGATTTGCATCCTTGAGGCTCCCATGGCTTTCTGGATACCTATCTCTTTTGATTTGCCTTCATATTGAGCAGTTAGAAGATTGATAAAATTGATGATGGCTATCAGCAGTACAATAAGTGCGAGTGACAGATAAATAAATACTTTCTTATATTCATTATCAAATCCGCTCTTAGCCTGAAAACCGGATTTTAAATGAATGTCGGTCAGCTTCTGAAGAAAGCAATCTGTTTTCTTATAGCCTCTATCTCTCATACGCTGAGCAAGTAGCTTATTATAGCAAGACATCGTCTTATTTATCCCCTCTTCCAAATTGATTTTATTACGGAAAAGAACATAGGTATTGAGTTCGCATCCTGAATTGTAAATGACAAAAGGAGTTGACTTGATGGGAGCTATTGCATCTATCTTTAAATGAGAGGTTGAAGGATAATCTTCAATGACTGCGGTGACTGTGAATACGGTTTTTGAATAGTTTGTCAGAAATGCCTTTCCGATAATATCGATGGACCCAAACATTTTTTCGGACAGACTACGGGTTATTACGATAGAGTTAGAATTTACAAGAGCATCATCAGGATTTCCTCTCAGATACTTAAGTGTAAAAACTTTATGAATATTCGGGTCGGAATAAATCAAGTTAATATTTTTGAACCGTATATTGTCTTTAATAAATTCTGTCTCATTAAATGAACTGATTTCATAAATCTGTAAGAGCTCTTCAATTTCAGGAACCTGCTTTTGGAGGATGCTGTCATTAAGCCCGATACATACTG
>JBGOXH010000273.1:0-3808 GCA_041479075.1 Bacteroidia bacterium
GTTGGTCTTCCAAGGCTTAATCCCTGGGTATGATCATTGATAAAGCGAATTGTATTCAAAGCCGGTACTGCATTTATTGCAAGGAGGGAATCAAAATCGCGTTTCCACTGATAAAAACGGATAGTATCACGAACCGCCTGATTCCAGGGTGTAAAATATTTACAGTAATGATCCTTAAGAACGGGAATATTGGGACCGTTATCGCTCATGAATTCGCCATAAGTACGATAACTGATACCTTTACGTTTACAATAATCCCAGAGAAAACCATTTTTATTATTTGCTATCTCCCTTTCTCCTTCAGCAGAATATGTTCCGCCTCTTCCTCCATAGCTGGTAGGCCAGGTTTTTTCAAGAAAATCTGTTGCATAAGCTCCCATCGACCAGTTATGGCCGTCAGCGCTTACTTCGCCATTGACATAAAAGTTATCAAGCAAAACAAACTCACGGACTATTGCATGCTGATTGGGAGTGATTTTTTCACCAAACAGAACCAGATTGGGATCGCCATTTCCTTCAGGAATATCACCTAAAACCTGGTCGTAAGTACGGTTCTCCTTTATTATGTAAAAAACATGTTTTATTGGCGACGGATCTCCCACTTTTTGCGGAACAGGATTCCCTTCAGCTCCTTCAGAGATCAACTCTTTTTCCCTGACATAAGGCGTGTTATTATAAACAGCCCTGGAATAAATTCCCATCTGTTCAGCATCAGGAACATTCAATATTTCGAGCGTTCCCCTGAATAGCCCGCCTATATACTGAACTTTTATTTTTTGTTCTTTTCCTTCTGACTGATAAATTACTTCCGATCCGGGTCTGTTGGGATTCGGGCCAAAAGGATTTGCCTTTGAAGAGACTCCCTTGCCATTGCTTACCAATATCTTATTCTTTGCAATTCTTACGGAAGTCGGATACCAGGCAGTTGGTATAAATCCTTTGCTTTTGCTTGAACCGGGAACACTTACATCAAAAAGAGCGAGGCAATTATTATCTGCATTGGCGATAAACAGAGTCTTATTATCCTTGCTCAGTGCAACAGAATTAGTAGTTGAACCGACAAGTGCATCCGGATAAAGTGCAGTATTAAGTGTCTCGATAATTTTCATTTGCCTTGTATCAATTACAGATACATTATTATCGTTTGCATTGGCAACAAACAAATACTTACCATCTTTAGTGACACATAGATCATTCGGATTATCGCCAACAGGAATGGATCCTGTAATTTTTTGCTGATCAGTATCAAACACAACAATTTTATCGCAACCCCAGCACGAAGCATAAAGAATTTTATGGTCAGGCGAGAGAATGCAAGTATATCCTTCTCCGCCTAAAGGATACTTTGATACCACCTTTTTAGATTGAGTATCAATTACATAAAGGGAGTTATTTTCTTTTGTTACAGCATACAGTCTGTTTTTTGCATCGTCGAGAGCAAGTCCTGCAATAGATATTTTGACCGGCCATGGTTTCCCAATTACTATTGTATCAACAGGCGAAAGGTGCTTTTTTATGACAGCATATTTCATAATAAAATTATCATTTCCGCCTGATGCATACAGGTATTTCCCATCATCTGAGAATGCAAGACCAAACCATGCTTTTCCGACAACTATTGAATCAATGATAATACCATGTTTAACATCGACGATCTGAATTGACTGATCGCTCTCTCCGTTATTTGTAATTGCAGCCAGCTTTCCGCAGTGAGAGACGGCAATATTCAAAGGCAGATCGCCCAGCGGAACCATTTTACCGACTGGTGTAAGATGCCAGCCGTTAGGCAAAGTAACCCGATGTGATTCAATATCGCTCAGGGTCTGAGAATGAAGCTGAAATGTCAGAGCTGCCAGTGTGATTATAAGCAGGTTAGCTTGTTTCATTTTATTGAAATTCAATTGGTCTCAGGGAATTTTCTCACAGCTTATTATACCTGGTCTTCAGCACAGTAAGTGCTTCACGAATCAAGCGTATTGTGACAACTCCCTTTATTTGAACAGGTTCACCATCGATATGAAATCTGGTCTCTTCAGTCTGAAGTGTAAACGGCTTATCAGTTTTGATATATCTTACATATTTTGATTTTTTTAATGTTCCTCTGAAAAGCCGATAAATAATAAGAGGAGCGAAAATTTTTGGGAATGGTCTGATAAGTACTAAATCGATAATTCCATCATTTGGTTTTGCTTCAGGGGCAATAAATGCATTATTACCAAATTGTCGTGTATTGGCAATGGTGACCACGAACAGGTCATCTGAAATTGTTTCATCGGCAAGGTTGATAGTAATATGAACCGGCCGGAGCTGAATAAAATTTTTTATTGTCACTAAAACATACGACCACATTCCGCGTGTTCTCAGTTTGTTGAACGAATGAGCCACAAAGCTGTCTAGACCAACACCGGAGACATTAAGGCATAGAAGGTCATTTATTCCAATGACATCGATATTAAGACTTTCAGATTTCTTGATGTCGGCAAGAAGAGATGTTATATTAGTCCTGAATCCGAGTTCTTTTGCAAAGCCATTCCCTGAGCCCATTGGCAGAACACCAAAAATTTTATTTGTTCCGATAAGCTCAGACGCCACAGTACGCACAGTTCCATCTCCTCCGGCAGCGACAAATACATCATGTTTATCGAAAGATTGCTTGATGTGAGATCCGGAATCGTGAATACTTAATGACTTAAAGCAGGATAATTCGTCTTTACGGATCTGTAATTTCTTTGAAATAATCATACGTGCAGGAATAATCCCTGCATTCGGATTAAGAATGAAAAGAGGTCTTTTTTCCTCTGAAGATTCCATAATAATTACCCTGACCCAAATAAGTTAAGAGTACGAAGTTTAAAAAATTATCTGATGAATTCAAATTAATAAGTGACTAAAGTGAGTTAAAGTGTGAAGCCTGCCTGACGCCTGCCTGCCTGTAGGCAGGGCAGGCAGGTACTTAAAGTTGAAATAAAATAACTTTAGTCACTCCAAACTTTAGCTCACTCCAAACTCTTTTTGTAATTTAGCTTACGATTTTAAAAAATAATCTGTATCCAATGTCAGAATCAAAATTTTATCATTTTTCTTCAACAGGCCTCTTCTATGGAGTTAAATCAGTGGAAGATGCAATCGCATCATCGCGCGAGGGTGGATTTATATGGCTGAATTTAGATAATCCATCTATTCAGGAGCTTCATTCTCTGGTTGACACTTTAGATGTTCATCCTCTTTCCGTTGAAGACTGTCTCGACAGCAGGCAGGTGCCCAAAATTGAGCATTTTCCAAACAATACCTTCGTTATCTTTAATACTTTCAGCTATAAAGAGAAGCAATTATTCATCGATGAAGTGGATCTTTTTGTGGGAAAGAACTTTCTTGTGACTGTCAGCGGAATTAATTCTGAAGGAAGAAAGCCCCTGAATGGTGTCATAAAGATTATTGAAAATGATCCGAGCCTTGCAAAAGCAGGGCCCGCTTTTTTAATGCAGGTTGTACTCGATTATGTTGTCGATGAAAAACTTCAGGCGTTTGAATCACTTGAAGATGAGTTGGAAGAAGCAGAAGATGAGGTGCTTAACAATCCTGCCGGATTTAAGCCAATTGAATTGATGAGATTGAAGAAGTATCTGGTAAATCTTCGGAAAAGTCTTTTTCATGAGCGTGAAATACTTGTCAAAATATGCAGAATGGATTGTCCGTTCATCCCGGAAAAAGCAATTTTCCACTTCCGCGATATTTATGATCACCTGGCAAAATTCTTCGAACTGACGGAGACAGACCGTGAAATTGTCACCAGCCTTATGGAATTATA
>JBGOXH010000150.1:0-6912 GCA_041479075.1 Bacteroidia bacterium
AAATGAAGAAGATTTTATCTTTCATAACAATCTGTCTATTTATATCAACAGGAATTGTTTTCTCTCAGCAAAAAATATGGTCGCTTGAAGAGTGCATAAAATATGCAATAGACAATAATATCCAGATCAAACAGCAGGTTCTCCAGACGAAATACCAAAAGAATGCTCTTGATCTGTCAAAATTAAAATTATTGCCGACTGTCAATGGTCAGGCTACTCATAATTATTCCTGGGGACGTGCTCTTGATGCGACCACTTACCAGTATACTGAACATCAGAATGTTCAGTCAAACAATTTTTATGTCGGAGGAAGCCTTAACCTGTTCAACGGACTTCAGACCTATAACACAATAAGAAAGAGTCAATATGACCTGCTGGCGAGTGATGAAGATCTTAATAAAATAAAAGACAATATCTCTCTTACTGTTGCTCTTGATTATCTGCAAATCCTGCTTAATAAAGAATTGGTTTCTTCAACAGGTAATCAGCTTGCCATTACAAAACAGCAGATTGAAAAAACCAGGAAAATGGTAGATGCAGGAAGTGTTGCCCGGGGAAATCTGCTGCAGATTGAGTCACAGGCTGCCCAGGAAGAGCTCCAGCTGATCAATCTGCAAAATCAGCTTGATATTTCTTATCTTAACCTGACTCAGCTTCTCGAATTAAAAACTCCTGTAGGATTTGAGATAAATGTTCCTGAAATTCTCGTTGATACAAATAGTGTCATTGCCGGGAATATAGAAGATATTTTCAACACTGCAGTTGGGAACAGGCCGGAAATAAAAAGCTCGGAATTCAAGCTTGCCTCAAGTGAGTATGATCTGAAGATTGCAAGGGGAGCAAGAAGTCCTCATCTATCTATGAATCATTCAGTCAGTTCAGGATATTCATCTATCAGGAAACAGGTTATCGGGATTGATCCTGTTGAAGGATTTATATATGGAAAATATCCATTTAGCGATCAGGTAAATGACAATCTTAGTTACGGAGTAGGATTTACCCTTTCCATCCCTATCCTGAATAACTGGCAGGTAAATAAAAGTATTTCAAATTCAAAACTGACAATTGAGGATAGCAAGTTTGCTCTCGAGGGGACAAAAAAACAGCTCTATAAAAATATCCAGCAGGCTTATACTGATGCTGTTGCAGCACTTAAAAAATACGGTGCCAGCATTAAAGCAGTTACTTCAATGGAGGAATCATTCAGATATACTGAACAGAAATTCAATGTCGGCATGGTGACTCCTGTCGATTACAATGCTGCGAAATCTCAGCTGCTTAATGCCCAGTCCGAAATGACGCAGGCTAAATATGAATTCATCTTCAAGACAAAAGTTCTTGATTTCTATAAAGGCTTACCTTTAAGTTTAACTAAATAACTTCATATCAAGTTAATATATCATGAAAAAAAATAAAATATTAAAAATCCTGATCGGAGTTGTCGTTGTTCTTATTATTTTCGCAATTATCGGTAAAAAAGCCGGCTGGTTCGGCAAAGCAGTTACTGTAAAAGTTGCTGTTGAATATGCTGAAAAACGTCAGATCACTGAGACGATAACTGCCAATGGAAAGATTCAACCTGAAAAAGAAGTCAAGATTACACCTGATGTTTCGGGAGAAATTGTTGAGCTTACGGTAAAAGAAGGGGATCATGTTGAAAAAGGCCAGTTGCTTCTGAGGATTAAACCCGATATTTATATTTCACAAAGAGATCGTTCGCTGGCAGCTATAAGCTCAGCACGGGCACGGCTTGCACAGTCTGAAGCTCAATTTACACAAGCTGAATTGTCATTTAAAAGAACCAAACAGCTGTACGAAGAACAGACAATTTCGAAATCTGAATTCGAGCAGTCGGAGGCTTCATATAACGTAGCCAAATCTGAAGTCGATGCAGCTAAATTCTCAGTTGTGAGCTCTGAAGCTTCTGTGAAGGAAGCAAATGAAAACCTGATCAAAACATCAATTTATTCTCCAATGACCGGGACTGTTTCGATGCTTCTTGTCGAGGCTGGCGAAAGAGTCGCAGGAACAAATCTTATGTCTGGGACTGAAATTATGCGCATTGCCGACCTGTCGCGTATGGAAGCACAGGTTGAGGTTAACGAAAATGATATTGTAAGAGTTAAGCTTGGAGATACAGCATCGATTGAAGTAGATGCTTATCTTGATGAAAAATTCAAGGGGGTTGTTACTGAAATAGCCAATTCTGCAAAAACAACCGGCGTTTCAGCTGATCAGGTTACAAATTTTGATGTTAAGATTTTTGTTCTTCCACAATCGTATGCAAAGCTTACTGCAAAAGGTGTTATTAATCCTTTCAGACCCGGTTTGTCAACCACCGTTGATATACAAACTGAAACAAGAAAAGGAATAATAACTGTACCAATTCAATCAGTAACAACCAGAATTGACACTACAAAAACAGTAACGAAAGTTTCTGAAGAAGAGATCCGCACTCTTGTCTTCACCACAGATGGAAAATATGCTTTTGCTAAAGATGTAAAAACCGGTATTCAGGATAATAATTATATTGAGATAATTTCCGGCGTGGAAGACAGTGCCCGTGTAGTCTCTTCACCATTTAGTGCAATCAGTAAAAAACTTTCTGACAGTACATTGATTGAAATTGTCAAGAAAGAGCAATTGTACAAAGAAAAATAAGATTGAGGAGTTCTCCGGAAAACAATGATCCTTTGCCTTGAAACAGCAACAGCTCTTTGCTCCGTTGCACTTTATGATAAGACCGGAGCCATTGGTTTGAGAGAGAGCAATGAAGGTAAATCGCATGCTTCATTGCTTACTGTTTTCATAAATGATCTTCTCAAAAAAGCAGATATCAAAACAAATGAGCTTGATGCTGTCGCTGTAAGTAAAGGTCCCGGTTCATATACAGGTCTCAGGATTGGAGTTTCAGCTGCGAAAGGAATTGCCTATGCTTCTTCCATACCACTTATTGGTGTTGAAACGACTCTGTCAATGTTCCATGGTTTCTCTGCTGAAGCAAAAAAGAAATACCAGATAACACATGATGATCTTTTTTGTCCTGTTCTTGATGCACGCAGGATGGAAGTATATTATTCCATTTTTAATTTAAATGGTAAAAGCATCAGGAGCATCAGGGCAGAAATAATGGATAAAAACTCCTTTTGCGATTTCCCCGAATCTAAAAGAATATTCTTTTTTGGTGACGGAGCAGCCAAATGCAAAGAGGTAATTAATCGTAAAAATGTTGTTTTTGACGATAATTTCAGAATCTCGGCTTCATATATGTATGGTCCTGCATATGAATCATTTACTGCACATCGTTTTGAAGATATTGCATATTTTGAACCATTTTATCTTAAAGATTTTTTAACTTCAAAACCTGTAAAGAATATTTTAGGAAAATAATTGGCCTGTAAATTGCCTGTTTTTAAAAAAGCTATGAGGAAGCTGTTCTTGATATTAGTTCTTTTTTCTCTGTTCCTGCCGGAAGGTACCAGCCAGGTTCATTCATATAAGCCTGGAGAAAAAATTAATTATTTAATTCATTACGGCGCTATATCGGGAGGAGTGGCTACTCTTGACCTCACTACAGATACTGCTGCAGGGAAGGAGGTCTGGCATTCAGTTTTATTGGGAAGAACCACAGGTATGGCTGATGCAATTTTTAAGGTTAAAGACATCTACGAAAGCTTTATGAATCCGGAAACTGAATTGCCGGTTAAATCAATAAGAAATATAAGCGAGGGAAGATACAGGAGATACAACGTTGTTTTGTTCGATCACAAGACAAGACAGGACTCAGCCATACTTACAAGCGATCTGACAGGAGTGCATATTACTCCTCAGGGGATCCACGATATCATTTCCTGCTTTTACTGGTTTCGCAATCATATTCTGCCCTATATTGATAATATTAAGAAGGGAGAAATGATCACGGTTATGACATGGTTTACTGATGAACTTTATCCTATAAGAATGAGGTATATTGGTATCGAAGAGGTTAAAACCAAAGCAGGAAAGATCAGATGTTATAAGTTTAATCCTGTGACAGAAAAAGGAAGACTCTTTAAAACCGAAGAGGATGTCTCTTTCTGGTTTTCTGCCGATAAAAATTTATTACCGGTTAAAATTCGTTTTGATATCTTTGTGGGAGCGTTTATGGTGGACCTGATAAGTTATGAAGGCCTTGTCTATCCGCTCGAAATAAAAAAGAAGTAATTTAAACCTGAGAAACAATAGTAAACTTTTTATGGCAAGTACTGCAGATTTCAGGAACGGACTGGTTATTGAATTCAACAATGACCTTTATGTGATAGTACAATTTCAACATGTTAAACCGGGAAAAGGACCGGCTTTTGTAAGAACAAAGCTTAAAAACATCAAAACAGGGAGAGTAATTGACAATACATTTTCTTCCGGCACCAAAGTAAATGTTGCAAGAGTTGAGAGACGCCCTTATCAATATCTTTATAAAGATGATGTCGGGTATTATTTCATGCATCTCGAAACTTTTGAACAGATACATGTTGAAGAATATATAATCGAGAATCCTGAATTCCTGATGGAGGGGCAAAATGTTGAGGTTGTGGTTCATGCAGATACTGAGAATGTGCTTTCAGTTGAACTTCCGCAATTTGTAATTATGGAGGTTGTTTATTCTGAACCCGGATTAAGAGGCGATACAGCAACGAATACTTATAAGCAGGCAAAAATGCAGAACGGGAGCACTGTAATGGTTCCCCTCTTCATAAATGTTGGCGATAAAATAAGAATTGATACTCGTTCCAAATCATATGTTGATCGGGTTAAAGGCTAAACAAACAAATGGCAGATAAAAGGATTTTCAATGACAGGGTAAAGGTCCTCAAATTCAAGCTGGATTCACTGCTTGATATTACTTTGTCGATTAATGCCAATCTTCCGACAGAAGTCCTCCTCGCAAAATACGAATCAATCCTCAGGGAAAACCTTGGCATCGGTAAAATTCTGATCTTTAAGCGGTCAGTAACATGGGAATGTCTGCTTAATGGTGGATTTCCGAAGGATTTTGAAAAAATTGATGTCGAATCACGTCTTCTTGGCTTTGATGATATAACCTATGTATCATCCGATATGGATTTTGACGGGGTAGATATCATTGTTCCAGTTTTTAATAACAATGTTCATCTTGCATTCCTGTTTATCGGTGATATTGAAGAGGAAGGTGAAGGAATGAGCCCTGTTCTTAAGCACCTTAATTTTATTCAGACTATTTCGAGCATCATAATTGTTGCAATTGAAAATATCAGGCTGCATAAAGAAAGTCTCAGGCAGGAAGCGCTGAAGAAGGAGCTTGAGCTGGCAGCCAGGATGCAGAAAATGCTTATTCCCGACAACCGCCACATGCCTAAGAACCCTGATATAATTGTAAATGGATTTTATTATCCTCATTATGAGGTTGGTGGTGACTATTACGATTGCCTAAAGTTATCTGACACAAAAACGGGGTTTTGTATTGCTGATGTTTCAGGCAAAGGAATATCTGCTGCAATGCTGATGTCAAATTTCCAGGCAAGCTTAAGAGCGCTTTTTACCTCCACCATCGATCTTGAATTGCTTATACATAAGCTTAATTCCATTATTGTTTCTAATGCAGCCGGTGAAAAATTCATTACTTTTTTTGTTGCCCGTTATGATCATAAAAGTAAAATTCTTGAATATATTAATGCCGCTCATAATTCACCTGTTCTTTATAATACCGTATCAGGCGAGGTGAGTCATCTTAATGCTTCCTGTGTGGGCATAGGAATGCTCGACGATATCCCTGTTGTTAAAAAAACAGAAATTCCGATCGAAAAATATTCTAAAATAGTGTGCTATACCGATGGCCTTTCTGAGTTAAAAGGTGATGACGGGAAAGATATCGGAACAAAAGAAATTATCAGGCATATCTCAAATAGTGAGCCTGTTGCACAAAATATTCAGCTGATGATAAAGTACCTGGGAATTCCGGATACGAATCCTTACCTTTTTGATGATGTTTCTATAATTACAGCTGATCTGAGATAACAATCAGACAACCCGTATCAGGAAATAGTTTTTCTTCCCCTTCTGAATAAGCAGGTATTTTTTATTAAGCAATAAATCTAAAGTTATTGATAAATCAGGATTTTCAACTTTTACTTTATTAAGGCTTACTCCTCCTCCCTGTACCATTCTTTTAAGCTCTCCTTTTGAAAGGAATACCTGTGATTGTTCCGTACAAAGAGAAGTAAAAGTAATTCCGTCTGTAAGAATTTCCCTTTTTACATCAAATGCCGGAACTCCTTCAAAAACAGAAAGGAAGGTGCTTTCATTCATTTTCTTTAACGATTCTGTGGTTCCTTTTCCGAAAAGGATCTGTGATGCCTCAACTGCCGATTCCAATTCTTCCCGGGAATGAACCATTACTGTTACTTCTTCCGCAAGACGTTTCTGCAATAACCGTTCATGCGGCATTTTGTTATGCTCGGAGATCAGTGTTTCAATTTCTTTTTTCCCAATCAACGTAAAAATCTTTATATACTTTTCAGCATCCTCGTCTGAAATATTTAGCCAGAACTGGTAAAAATGGTAAGGTGAAGTCTTTTCAGGATCGAGCCATACATTGCCTGCTTCAGTTTTGCCAAATTTCGATCCGTCTGTTTTTGTAATAAGAGGACAGGTCAATGCAAAGGCTTCGCCGCCGGTTTTTCTTCGTATTAATTCAGTACCTGTAACAATATTGCCCCATTGATCAGAGCCTCCCATCTGAAGCTTGCATCCGTACTTATTATAAAGATGAAGAAAATCTGTTCCCTGTACCAGCTGGTACGAAAATTCAGTATATGACATTCCTTCCTTGGCATCAGATTTCAGCCTTTTTTTAACTGAATCTTTTGCCATCATATAATTTACCGTGATATGCTT
>JBGOXH010000098.1:0-9720 GCA_041479075.1 Bacteroidia bacterium
CAGCAGCTTCCGGTCGTTGAGCCCTTGCATTTCTCTGAAGTGACTCGAAATAAATTTTTGTTTTTTCTGGGACCGGTAATGTGTTATTTTCATTCCGCAATAAAACAATTGATTTTCGCAAAGCCAGGTCAGCTCTCTCCTTAAATTTGGCATTGTTTACAATTTTTTCAGCCGCATCCGGATCGACATAAGGATTTTCAAAAAGCCCGAGTTCAAATTTCTCTTTTAAAAGCAGGGTCACTGAGTTGTCAATTAAACTCATATCGACCATTTTGCTGTTTATTAACTCAATGAGAACTTTAGGATCGGAAATACCTGAAAAAATATTTACTCCTGCTTCCAATGCTTTCTTATAACGTTCGGGAATTGTAAGGTTTTCAACACCCCAGAACATTCTGTCTATCGGACCTGTATCTGAGTTTATGATACCTTTAAATCCTAATTGAGTCCTCAGGACATCATGTATGACACCTTTGTTGAATGCATAGCCAACCTCTTCATATTCAGTCCCTGATGGGAGGGAATAATAAGGCATAATAGCTGAAGTACCTGCTTTTATGGCTGCCTGGAATGGGATAAGATTATTTTTAAACATACCTCCCGGATAAATTTCTTTTTTACCCCAGTCGAAGTGAGAATCCTGTCCTTTTTCTCCTGAGCCTCCACCGGGAAAATGTTTGGTGGTAAGTGCCACTGAAGTTGGATTTAAGCTGTCACCCTGGAATCCCAGAACCACCTCAGTGATCATTTTAGCTACCCATTCTGCATTTTCGCCAAATGTTCCGTTAATTCTCGACCATCTGGGTTCTGTTGAAAGATCAGCCATGTACATGTATCCCTTTCTAAGTCCGACAGCACTCCATTCCTGGCGGGCGATATCGGCAAATTCCCTTGTCAATGCTAAGTCGCGCATTGCGGATAAACCAAGTTCTCCGGGCCATGATGAAAAAACGGTTGTGCCGACACTGGTACCGATCGATGTATTTGTAGTAATATTATTACGCGGATTTGATGCAATGATGGCAGGAATGCCGAGCGGTTCGCTTTCACACAAAGCCTGTAATTTATTGGACCATTCAGCTGTTATTCTGGCACTTTCATTTGCCCTTAGGATAAAATGACGGTTATGAAATTCCCTTACTATTTTTGTAGTTCCGGCAGAACTGTTCATACCTGCAAAACGTTGCATATTTCTGCTCTGTGCATCTCCTCTGTTTGCATCCGGAACACCTTGTCTGTTTCTGTCGGGAGCCCCTTGTCTGTTTCTATCAGGCGCTCCTTCCCCTGGTCTGTTTTGCCCGGGACCAGCATTTCCAACGTTCTGAGGCATCCCGCCTTCATCAAGATCACTGGCTGAAAGCTTATTATCAGAAGATTCTGCTCTTCTTGAACCCACCATATTTAATGAATTGATCAGCATAAATCCGGCTTTTTCTTCAACCGACATTTTTGAGAGAAGATCTTTGCTTCTTTCATCTGCAGATAATCGCCAGTCTTCATATTTGTCGATCTTACCGTTTTTATTGAGGTCTTTAAACTTCAAGCCATGTTTCTCAATAATATTAACCGACCTGTAACCAAGCACAGGCTGAGGTTTCTTCTCTTTAGAAGAAGTACATGAAGAAAATCCGATTATTACCAGGAGGATGATCATCAGGATTGAAAAAGTATTTTTCATATTCAGGTTTTTTTGTTCAGATAAAAGTTACTATTCCTCATATTTAGTTCTCTCTTGCGGTCATTTTCATCAAGAAGGATTTTTCTCAGGCGCATAGATTTTGGAGTGATCTCAATATATTCATCTGAAGCGATATACTCCATTGCCTCTTCAAGCGAAAAACGTACCGGTGGAGCAAGAAGCGCCTTGTCGTCTGAACCGGAAGCCCTCATATTAGTCAGCTTCTTTGTTTTTGTGACATTGACAGTGATATCATTCTGGCGCGTATATTCCCCGATGACCTGTCCCATATATACCTCTTCACCGGGGAAGATAAAGAACCTGCCCCGATCCTGCAGTTTATCTAAAGCATAAGCTGCAGATGTCCCGGACTCCATGGCAATAAGTGAGCCGTTACGTTTTACTGTCATTTCACCTTTCCAGGGTTCATAGCAGTCAAAGCGGTGAGCCATTACAGCTTCGCCTTCAGTCACTGTAAGTACCTGGTTCCTGAGGCCGATGATCCCGCGTGCAGGAATCTTGAAATCGAGATGGGCACGATCATTTTTTATCTCAATGTTTAAGATCTCACCCTTTCTCTGTGTGACCTGCTCAATTACCTTACCGGCGAAATTATCCGGCACCTGCACAGTTAGTGCCTCTATGGGTTCACAGTTGATCCCATCAATAACCCTTATAATGACCTTAGGCTGACCAACCTGCAGTTCAAAACCCTCACGACGCATTGTTTCAATAAGGATTGAAAGATGGAGTATACCTCTTCCGAATACCATGAAAGCTTCCGGTGAGTCTGTCTCCTCAACTTTCAATGCGAGGTTCTTTTCAGTTTCCAGGAAGAGCCTGTCTCGCAGCTGGCGTGATGTGACCAGGGTCCCTTCACGTCCGAAAAAAGGTGAATTATTTGAAGTAAAGCGCATGCTCATGGTAGGTCCGTCGACTGGAATATACGAAAGTCCCTCCGGGTTAAGAGAATCAGCAATTGTGTCGCCTATTTCGAAATCCTCCATTCCGAAAACTGCACATATTTCACCTGACGGAACCGGTTTTTTAGTCTTCTCCTTTCCCAGACCCTCAAAAAGATAAATCTCTTTCACAGTGTTCTTAATAACTCTTCCATCGCGTTTGATGAGAGACACCTGGCTGCCGGGTACGAGTATTCCCCTGCTTATTTTACCTACTGCAATGCGTCCCACGTATGATGAATAATCAAGAGATGAAATTCTCATCTGAAGAGTTCCTTCTCCCATTTTTGGTGATGGAATATGTTCCAATATAGTATCCAGCAGGAAACTCACATCAGTTGCTGGTTTCGACCAATCAGGTCCCATCCAGCCCTGTTTCGAAGAACCGTAAACGGTTGGAAAATCGAGCTGATCTTCCGTTGCTTTCAGACTATACATCAGGTCAAAGACCTTTTCCTGTGTCTCTTCAGGCTTACAGTTTGGTTTGTCAACTTTATTGATTACCACAATGGGTTTCAGTCCCAGTTCAAGGGCTTTCTGGAGGACAAAGCGTGTTTGCGGCATAGGTCCTTCAAGTGCATCAACTATAAGCAGTACTCCCTGAGCCATATTCAGAACCCTTTCGACCTCTCCTCCAAAATCGGAATGGCCGGGGGTGTCGATTATGTTAATCTTAACATTTTTGTACCGCACGGAGACATTTTTTGAGAGTATCGTGATGCCTCTCTCCCTTTCGAGTTCATTGCTGTCGAGAATAAGGTTGCCCATAACCTGGTTTTCGCGGAAAAGCTTAACCTGGTATAAAATACGGTCGACAAGTGTGGTTTTGCCGTGGTCAACATGGGCAATAACAGCTATATTTCTTATTTCTTTCATTCACTGATCCTTCTGGGCTGCAAAAGTAGAAAAAGGCTTGTCATTTCAGCCAGTTGTGAAAGATTATTTTTTGTACCCCTGACCTTTAAAAGTTGCAACCGGTTGAAAGATCTTTTGATGTTACAACAATTCAAACTTAAATATTCACATCCTTACAAATCAAGTATTTAATTTTACTATTGAAACTGGAATTTTTTTTATATTTGAATTAAACAAGTGTGCCCGAAGAGGTCAGGTTTTTTAATGAAAAGACAATACTCATTTTATCTGAACTACCCGGTTCTCAAAATACCGGACTCTTTTCTCAATTTCAATGGAATATACAATTTACTTTTTTTATAAAAAATTTTCATCTTAGTAACTTTCTAAAACAGGATAACGTGGAAAAACTAGCCTTAAAAGAAAAAATCGGATATGCACTTGGAGACGGGGCAGCAAATATAGCCTGGCGCGGAGTGGCTACTTTCTTATTTATTTTTTACACTGACGTTTTTGGAATCAATCCTGCCGCTGTTGGATTACTCATGCTAATTGCCCGATTCAGTGATGGAATTATCGATGTAATAATGGGTATTATCTGCGACAGAACAAATTCTAAATATGGCAAATTTCGTCCCTGGATATTATGGACAGCTATTCCATTAGGAATAACATTATCGTTGCTATTTACATCCCCTAAATTAGGTCCAACAGGGAAAATAATTTATGCCTATTCTACTTATTTGATATTTTTTCTTATTTATACAGCGAATAATATTCCCTATGGTGCATTAATGGCCGTTATGACCAGCGACGACAAAGAACGAACAAGTCTGGGTTCGTATCGTATGGTTGGAGCATTTACAGGTGGTATGGTGGTTCAGGGAGCTTTGTTATTTTTAGTTCTGCACTTTGGCAATATTAATCCGGCTATTGATATCGATAAGCTTGATGCAAAAAAATACGAAGTAACGGTATCAACCAATAAGGATGTTAAAAATGTAAATATCAAAACCAAAGATGGAATTGCCATGTTTAGTTGGGCTAATTCCGAAATGGCCGACAGTCTTAATATCCCCACTCATGGCAAAAGCTATTCAATGGAAGCGCAAAAGAAATACTCTTTTATCGTATCCGGTGAAGAAAACCTTGAGGCCAAAGACATAACCATCATTGACCAGAAGAGAGGCTATAGCAATGCCATTTATCTTTTATCGGTTTTCTTATCTCTGTTCCTGATGATAACTTTCGCTACCACAAAGGAACGTGTGCAACCTCCCAAAGAACAAAAAACCAGTTTGGGCAAGGACCTGAAAGATCTTATCAGAAATAAGCCCTGGATCATCCTCCTTATCATCGGTTTGCTGTTCAATGTCTACAATTCGATCAAACAGGGTATTGTGGTAATCTATTTTACCCATTATTTGCACAATCAGTTGTTAGCTGCTTCTTATATGGTTGGATTAATGCTGGCTTCAATCGCAGGCGCTATGATAACATCTCCTCTGGGCAAACGCCTGGGCAAACGCAATCTGTTCATTTATGCCCTGATTTTTTCTGGCGTTGTAAATGCATTGTTTGTTTTTTGCAGTTCGGATAATATAACAGGCATTTTCACAATCGGTATCATATCGGAGTTTGGAGCTGCAATATTCCCAACACTCTTCTTTGCCATGCTTGGAGAT
The DNA here is from genome assembly GCA_041479075.1 of Bacteroidia bacterium. GTDB lineage: Bacteria > Bacteroidota > Bacteroidia > Bacteroidales > VadinHA17 > LD21. The sequence continues at coordinate 5,181 of JBGOXH010000098.1, forward strand.
GCTGCCGATTACTCGGAATTCAAGAATGGACGAAGAGCTACCGGACTCGTTTACTCTGCTGGTTCTTTTGCAACCAAATTTGGAGGAGGCATAGCCGGTGCAATTATTGGATTTGTGTTAGCAGCATTTGGTTATAATGGGCAAGATTCTGTTGCCATTCAAGGTGCAGTTCCGGGCATCATAATGCTTATGAGCTGGATACCGACAATTATAGCCCTGATTGCAGCCGGTGTGATGACACTCTATCCATTAAACCAAAAGAAAATGGATGAAATTACAATTGAATTGAATAATAGAAGAGCCAAAGCTCAACAAAGTCAACAATAATCACAACAGAATATAAATTAAATAAATATGAAATACGGATACTTTGATGACAAAAATCGTGAATACGTGATTACAAATCCACGTACTCCATGGCCTTGGATCAATTATCTGGGAAATGAAGACTTTTTCTCCCTCATATCAAACTACGCCGGTGGTTATTCTTTTTATAAAGATGCCAAATTCCGCCGAATCACACGCTACAGGTACAATAATGTCCCAATGGACAGCGGAGGGAAATACTTCTATATTAAGGATAGTGAAACTATCTGGTCACCCGGGTGGAAACCTTGCAAGACTGAGCTCGACAGTTATGAGTGCCACCACGGTATGAACTATACAGTTATTAAAGGTGAAAAAAACGGGGTTTCCGCCAGCGTTCTTTATTTTGTACCTCTTAAAACCTGGGCCGAAGTGCAGAAGCTTACACTTATAAATAATTCAAAAATAACCAAAAGGCTTAAAGTTTTTTCATTTGCCGAATGGTGTCTGTGGAACGCCGCCAGCGATATGGATAACTTCCAGAGGAATTTTTCTACAGGTGAGGTGGAAATCCAGGGTTCAGTAATCTATCATAAAACCGAGTACAAAGAAAGACGTAATCATTATGCCTATTACTCCGTAAATGTGCCTGTTCAGGGATTTGATACCGACCGTGAGTCTTTCTTTGGATTGTATAATGGTTTTGATGAACCTCAGGTTGTCGTTGAAGGCAAGCCTCACAACTCAAAAGGCCACGGCTGGTCACCCATAGCCTCACATTATATTGAAATAGAGCTTAAGCCCGGTGAATCAAAGGATTTGATCTTCGTTTTAGGTTATGTTGAAAATAAGGAAAATGAAAAATGGGAGTCAAAAAACGTTATTAACAAGAATAAGGCAAAAGAAACCATAGCCAGATTTGATAACACATCAAAAATTGATGCCGCATTTGATGATTTGCGTAAATACTGGGATAATCTATTGAACATTTATACAGTAAAATCAGGCGACGACAAACTGGATCGTATGGTAAACATCTGGAATCAATACCAGTGCATGATTACCTTCTGTTTCTCCCGTTCGGCTTCATTTTTTGAATCAGGAATAGGTCGTGGCATGGGCTTCCGTGATTCCAATCAGGACCTTATAGGATTCGTTCACCAGATCCCAGGACGTGCACGCGAGAGAATTATTGATATCGCCTCAACCCAGTTTCCCGACGGAGGCTGTTACCACCAGTATCAGCCACTTACAAAAAGAGGGAATAATGATATTGGAGGAGGTTTTAATGATGATCCTATCTGGCTCATCCTCGGAACAGTAAGCTATATTAAGGAAACTGGCGATTTTAATATCCTTGATGAAATGGTCCCTTTTAACAATGATCCTTCAGTTGCCCGAACATTATTTGATCACCTGACTGTTTCATTCGATCATGTTGTAAATAATCTTGGACCGCATGGGCTTCCTCTTATAGGCCGTGCTGACTGGAACGATTGTCTGAATCTGAATTGTTTCTCAAATGATCCTGATGAATCATTCCAGACCACTGAGAATAAAACCGAAGGTTCAAAAGCTGAATCTGTTATGATAGCCGGTTTGTTTGTGGTCTATGGTCGCGATTATATTGAACTTTGCAGAAAGCTGAGTAAAAATGATGAAGCTTTCCGTGCTCAAAAGCATGTAGATGCTATGGTCAAAACAATTAAGGAACATGGCTGGGATGGGGAATGGTTTATTCGTGCTTATGATTATTATGGCCGTAAAGTAGGAAGCCACGAAAATGAAGAATCTAAAATATTTATTGAATCACAGGGATTATGTACTATGGCAGGAATAGGCCAGGAAGAAGGCTTTTGCACTAAAGCGCTAAACGCAGTAAAAGAAAGACTGGATTGTCAACATGGTATTGTACTAAATAACCCGGCATTCACCAGATATTATATAGAGTATGGTGAAATATCATCATATCCTGCAGGATACAAAGAAAATGCAGGAGTATTCTGCCACAATAATCCCTGGATCATGATAGGCGAAACCGTTGTCGGGAATGGTGATCGTGCCTGGGAGTATTACAAGAAAATATGTCCTTCATACCTGGAAGAAATCAGCGATTTACATAAAACAGAACCGTATGTATATGTACAGATGATTGCCGGGAAAGATGCTATTAAACCTGGTGAAGCTAAAAACTCCTGGCTGACAGGTACCGCCTCCTGGAATTTCTATGCTATTACACAATATATATTAGGGATTCGCCCTGATTTCGATGGACTTTTAATTGATCCATGTATTCCGGCTGATTGGAAAGGATTCTGCGTAACCAGGCGTTTCAGAGGTTCGGTCTATAATATCGAAGTGCTGAATCCGGATAATAAGTCGAAAGGTGTTAAGATTGTTTTGATAGATGGTAGACTCCATCCCTCAAATGTTCTCCCTCTATTCCCTGAGGGGACAGAACATAATATTAAAGTGACGTTAGGGTAAAAATCAAAATATTAATAATTTACATTGTTTTTTTTGCAACCAGTTAAATGAATTAATTTTAACCGGTCATCCCTATTGAAGGCTTACTTTAAAATAGTTGCCTCAAAAGGTGAAGCAGGAAGCCCTTCAATATTGTACAGATTGGCACCATCCGGATTATCAGCCCAGGCATATCTTACAAAGACAGGACTTTTTATTTCATCACTCCGTATAATAACATGGTTATCTTCAATTATGGCTTCAGCCCAGACAAACTTTCTATCAGCTCCGGCAATTGCAAATTGATTTAAGTCACCACCTCCCTTTACTACCAGACCACTACCAATGTGGTCAAATTCAATTATTATTCTATCCCCGTCCTGGACGGAGGATCTGAAAACAGGGCCGGAGTAAACAATCTTTTCATTTCCGTAAGCCAGTTTCCTGGCAGCCAGTGCTAACCGTTCGCCAACAACCTTTTTTCCTAAAGGATGTATGTCATTCCATTCACCAGCATCAATTGTAACTGCCATCGCTGTATTTAAGACAGATAATGATTTAAGTTGTCCGAATCTTAATTCGGCCCATTGACTTTCAGAAGGCAAATACTGAACTTCCATGAAGTTTGGCAATTGAACGAAAAGAAATGGAATTGGTCCCTCTTGCCATTTTATTCTCCAGTCATTTATAAGAGCAGGAAGTAGTTTTTGATATTCCTGAGGCTTGTTTGTATTTGTTTCCCCCTGATACCATAAAATGCCTTTGATCCGGTAGCTTATTAAAGGAGCAACCATTGTATTATAGAGGCCTGTGGGTTCATTTTGCATTGAGATAAGTGGAGAACCTGTTCCAGGTTCATTGTTAACAGGTCTGAATACCTGGCCGACCTTATAATACCATTCTCCTCTCAGGTCAATGCTGTCGTTACCTGCAACAAGCCAATAAGGTTTGTCTGGTACAAATCCTCCTTTACCTGCATTGTTTGTTACCCTGATCACAATAATATTTTTTCCGGGCTTTAATAATCCCAACGGCAGATTGTACCTTCTGGGAGGATACTGATAAGTAATTGATCCTGAAAGAATCCCGTTAACATAAACATTATCTGCATCTACTATTCTTCCAAGAAATAATTTTGCAGGCTTATCGGTCATTAATACGGGCACATTGATCTCTTTTCTGAACCAAACAATCCCATGCAGACCTTTTATCCCCTGGTCCTCCCAATATCCGGGGAGCCAATATTTATGCCAGCCTTCAGGAACATATGTTGTGTTATACCAGGGTATTGGACCACTAATACCCTTATCCATAAGCTTTGAATTAACCGGGGGTACCTGACTTGTTTCAGGTCTCCTTCTTGCAGACCTTAGAATTGGATTCAAATAGGAGGTATCCTTCAATTTCTCAATCCTGGATTTCAACAGAGGGAACTCTTTTAATCCTTCCTCACTGGTCCAGGCTTCTATTGGCGTTCCTCCGACACTTGAATTGATGATTCCAATTGGCACCTTGTACTCTTTGTATATACTTCTGGCAAAGAAAAAAGTGACTGCACCAAAGCCAAGTACGTTTTCCGGTGATGCTGATACCCATTTCCCCGGAGGCAAATCTTTATGGATTGAGGCGACATCTGATGCTGTAGGAATGAAGAAATTCCTTATTTCCGAAAAATCTGCACCAGCTATATCTTCAGAATATTTTTCCTTTACTCTTTCCATATTCAGAACCATATTAGACTGACCCGAACAAAACCAGACATCACCGA
>JBGOXH010000104.1:0-9361 GCA_041479075.1 Bacteroidia bacterium
AGGATTTCTTCTTAACAGGTAAGCAAGGACAATTGCTCCGCCAAGGCTATGCCCGTAAACAAAAATCGGCAAATCAGGAAATGTTTTCTTACATTCATTTATCAGGATGTCCAGCATTTCGTCAAAAAGTGAACCTTTCTGAATATGACCCCTTTTACCATCAGATCGTCCATGACCAGGAAGATCAACACCAGTGAATCCAATATTTTTCTCATAAAATAATTCAGCCCAATGATTATAGCGTTGAATATGTTCGCCATGTCCATGTACCATAATAATTACTGCATTTGATTTCTCAGGTTTTCTAATTAATCCTCTCAGAAGTTGTCCGTTGCTTAATTTAATGTTGTAGTCCATAACTTTTTTCTTTAAAAGTACAAAAGTTGTAGGAATTAAATCAAAATTTCAACCGCAAAGATCGCAAAGAAATGATTGAAATGGATTTAGCTTTGCGTGCTTTGCGGTTAATAAGGACTTATTAATCATTATCTTAAAGAAAACAGGTTTATTTTCTAAAAAACTCAATTTATACATAATTTATACGCTCCTCTGTTTTACCTGTTTATTTAATTCATTATCTGTCTTTTAACTATTTCTCTTATTTAGAATAATTTTAGAATAAAGGGATATTAAGATATTAAGATTTGCATATCTTTTATTATTGATATAATTTTGATTCGTAATTAAAATAATAAGAGTCATGACAACATTCGAATTCAATAACAGTCTGATCGGAATGAAGCCCAATCTTCAAAGGTTTGCCATGAGCCTCACTTCTGATCGCGATTCAGCACTGGATCTTGTTCAGGATACATATTTAAAAGCAATCACTTACAAAGATAAATTTGTTGATTTCACCAATCTCAAGGCCTGGGTCTTTACGATAATGAAAAATACATTCATCAACAATTACCGGCGAAATGTCAAAGAGAACACTATTATCGATGGGACGCAGGATCTTTATTATTTAAACAAACCCCATGACAAGGGATTTATTTCACCTGAATCAAGTTATTCTGAAGCTGAGATTGAAAAAGCAATTGATTCACTTGGAGATGAATTCAGAATCCCGTTCAGGATGCATATCGAGGGTTATAAATATAAAGAGATTGCCGATAAGCTGGGTTTAAAAATAGGTACAGTAAAAAGCAGGATCTTTTTTACGCGTCAGAAGCTGATGCTGATGCTTAAGGATTATGTCAGATAGTTTTTCGTTTTTACATCAGGTTTAGGTTTAGGGTAAAAGGCTGAAGTTGACTTCAGCCTTTTTTTATTGATTTGAATATAATCCCCGCTATTACGAACAGGATGAAAACACCTGAAACGATCCATGTCCATTTGTTGGATGTTTTTGATTCAGCCCACATTTCATAAGGCTGAGTAAGAAAATATTCTGATACGACAGGCCAGAGCATAATACCGGTTGAATCTATAAAACCATTTGTCCCTGTCAGTTTTCCGGGCATAAGAATTCTGACTGAATAATTATGAAAGCTGACAAAGATCCTTTCTGATGCAAGATTCGCAGCTGAATCTGCTTCAGTTTTGAATTTCAATGCATTTGCTTCGCCAAGAAATTCTTTAAGTATTATGCCATTGTTCCATAGACTATCAAATTTTTCATCATCTATTTCAGCAAGCTTTACAAGATCGTCTTCGCGTTTTTTCAGTGATTCCACAGTCAGATCATTACCTGCTTTCCCCTCTGTAAGTTTAACAAATGAGGTTATCCATTCTGAAGCAAGGCATTTCAACATCCACCTGTCACTCTTTTTACTTACTGTATCATTAAATGCCTTGTATTTGAGGCTGTCAGTACCAGACAATTTTTCATGCTTGATATCATTAGGAGAATAAAACCATTTAAGTTCCTCCTGGTTAAGAAATTCTGTAATAAGATAATTGTTAGGTAATTCCTTATCAATTATTTCAGCAAACTTGTATTCGGTGTTAAACCATTTGAATTTTTTTGTGAATTCTGTCCTGCGTGAAATTTCCCTGTTATTTCCGCTGTCAGCCTGGTAAGCTTTGTTTAATTCAACCGTGCTGGCGAAAAACTTTTCAGCTCTTTTTATCCAGGTCGTATCACCTTTCTTATCTATCTCCAGAGAATCTCTCACAGTCCATGTACTGTCGAAAGGCACCTGGATATTCTTAATTTTGAATTTATTTTCCATATTTCTCATTTCAATCTTCCTGGTCACTGAGCCGTCAGGATGGACAACGTCTGTCACAACAGTCTCCGGTTCATCGCATGATACAATCATGACAAGGATAAATGAAATTGCCAGTTTTAATGATTTTCTTTTCATAGCATTACAGATTAAATTTCTTTTTATTCTTTTCGCTCAGTTTTTCTTCGATAAGTTTTTTTAATTCCGGATTTTCCTCAATTATTTTAACAAGATCTTTGTATTTATCCTGTAATTCATTATAGGAATTCATAAATTGTTTCATCTTTCTTTCAGAAATGGTAATATTTCCTTTAGACAGTTTACGTCCGGTTAGCTTATATAACATCAACTTTTCCTCAATGTCGGTAGTAGTTTCTGTAACAAATTGATTTCCAGATATTACAGTTTGTTTTTCCAATGTATTAATACGCTTAAGTATCAACGATTGCTGATATGCAAAAATGGAAATTATAAGAATCGATACGGCGACAAGGCTATTTCTTACCCACCCAATATACACCCAGCCAAACAGGTAGTCGAAAAGGTCAAATTCCTTTGATTCTTTTTTAAAGGATCCCTGAATTTTTCTTATTACATTTTCTTCAATATCGCCAGGATTTGAAAGAACCGGTTTTGAATCTCTGAGAATCCTGAGAATACTTTCATATTTTTTTTCTTCCTCTTCCATCTCACATATATTTTTCAATCATTTCACCAATATTTTTTCTTGCATAATGCAGATTTGCTTTAATATTTCTTTTGCTCATACCCGTTATTTCAGATATCTCATCATTTGTCATTTCCTCAAGATCGCTTAAAACAAATACAGCTTTTTGTTTTGGGCTGAGTTTGTCTGTTAAAAGTTTAATTATCAAAGCTGTTTCGCTGTTTTCCAATGCCGGATTTTGTTCTGCCGAAATATGATTTGATATATAGGTCCATGTCTTTTCATCTGCCCTTGATTCAGGTTTGTTTTTCTTCCTTCTCAGCTGATCGTAGCATTTGTTGACAACAATTTTATATAACCATGTTTTAAAGCTTTCGGCCGATCTGATCTTTTTCAGCTTCTCCCATACTGTTACCATCGTTTCCTGTACAATATCTTTTGCCATCTCCTCATCACCAAGTATTCTGAAAGCTATCGAAAAGGCAAAGGGAGAAGCAGTTCCGACCAGCTTTCTGAAATTCTGTAAATTCCCTTTTTTACACTCTTCTATTAATTCAAGATCGATCAAAATCCAGTTCGTTTTCAATTAATAAGACGTAATTTTAACAGCAAGGTAAAAAACATATAGTAATTTTAATTGAAAAAAAGTCACCCCCTTTCTTAGTTTCCCCCAAGGGGGAAATGAAAAAACTCCTTCCCCCCTGGGGGAAGGTTGGGATGGGGGTCTGTTAATCAATATGTTACGCAATTTAAACCTATTAAATCCACTCATATGCAAAAGATAATTACGCTACGAACAGACAGGAAGAACGGATTATATGATATCACAGTTAAGGTACTTGAGGTCATTACGGAAAGCAAGATAAGGAACGGTATTGCATCAGTATATGCAAGAGGGTCAACTGCAGCAATTATGATCCAGGAGAACTGGGATCAATCTGTTCAGAATGATGTGGTTACATTGCTTAACCGGTTAATTCCTTCGGGTGTATGGGAGCATGATCACCAGGATAATAACGGTGATGCGCATCTTAAAGCAGGGCTGGTCGGGGCTTCGGAGACAATTCCGGTTGTTAATGGCAGTGCCGGATTATCTACATGGCAGAATATTTTCTTTTGTGAGTTTGATGGACCAAGGAGCCAAAGAGAGGTTGTTGTGACGGTGATCGGAGAAAAATGAAATTTAATTTTCAGATTTTGTAACGATCCTTATATTTTGCATAAAATGTTCATATTTCACCCTGTTCATTGCTGAATTTTTAAAGAGATCGTCAAATCTTTCTTTTGTAAGCGACTGCCAGTCATCAGAATTCATTTCAGCAATCTCATTTGTAAGTCCGAATTCAGGATGTGCATCCGGCCTGGCATCCTTATTCCACGGACAAACTTCCTGGCACCTGTCACATCCGTAAACCCTTCCACCCAGCTTTGGTATAATTTCTGCCGGTATCGGCCCTCTGTCTTCAATTGTCAGGTTAGCAATACATTTCCTGACATCGATGGTTCTGTTATTGTTTATAGCGCCTGTCGGGCACATATCGATACATAATCGGCAATCCCCGCAATATTCATCTGTAAAAGGCTGATCATATTCAAGATCTTTATTCAATATTAATATCCCGATGAAGAAGAATGATCCAATTTTTTTATTTATGACAATTGAATGCTTTCCCTGCCATCCGAGTCCGGCCTCTTTTGCCCAGGCTTTTTCAAGAATGGTGGCTGAATCGACGTAAGACCGTCCTTTTATTGACGGATCAATATCTTTTATAAATAGAAGCAGTTCTTCTAATTTTTTCGCAATAACATAATGATAATCTGTTCCGTATGCATATCGCGAGATTACAGGAACATCGGTTTTTTTCTGTTTTTTTTCTGAATAATAACTTATTCCGGTAACGATCAGTGATTTTGCACCAGGAAAGAGAAGTTCAGGATTTATTCGTTTTTCGATGTTATTTTCAAGGTAGCTGATTTTTCCGTTCATGCCGGCTTCACACCATTTTTCGAGTACAGCACCATTTTCAGATAGGACTCTTGCCCGTGCAATACCACAAATATCAAAACCGAGGTTCACGGCTTTTTCCTTAATAAGAACTGATAAATTATTTCTTTCAGCTGATTCCATAACTGATTTTTAAAGAAAACCAAGTTCAAGTTTTGCCTCATCACTCAGCATACTCTTATCCCAGCGGGGATGAAAAGTAAGCTTCAGATCACAATCCTTCACTCCTTTTGTTCCGGCAACTTTGTATTTCACTTCTTCTACAAGCTGATCTGCCATAGGACAATTGGGAGCTGTCAGAGTCATGGTGATGTGAGCAATGTGATCGTCATCGACGTTAATATTATATATAAGTCCAAGGTCGTAAATGTTAACCGGAATCTCAGGATCGAAGATACTTTTCAGCACTCCTACGAGCCTGGTTTCTATTTCGAGTTGTTCGGATGCGTCCATAATTTTTTATAGAATTACTTTTTGCCTGTTGCCGGTCGCCGGTCGCCGGTTGCCTTATATGCCATTGCATACAGTTTTATCTGCCGTACCATTGATAATAGTCCATTCGACCTGGTTGGTGAAAGGTTCTGCCTTAATCCGATTTTATCGATGAAATAGAGATCGGATGAAATTATTTCTTCAGGTTTACGATCTGAAAGGACTTTTATCAGCAGCCCGACAATTCCTCTTGTGATTATTGCATCACTGTCGGCTGTGAAAAATATCCTGCCATCTTTTAATTCAGGATGGAGCCACACTTTCGACTGGCAGCCTTCGATAAGAAAATCTTTTGTTTTGAATTTTGGATCAATAACAGGTAATTCTTTTCCGATATCAATAAGTAAATTATACTTATCCATCCAGTCTTCAAATATTGAAAACTCATCGACTATAGTATCCTGAACCTGGTTAATTGTCATAACAATTTTAAGAAAACATGGAAATTACTTTTTCAATTCCTGTGCCAAGGACGTCGACCTCTTCCTTGGTGTTATAGAAGCACATCGATGCTCTGACTGTTCCATCTATGCCGAATCTGTCCATCACTGGCTGTGCGCAATGGGTTCCTGTACGTACTGCGATACCGAGCTTGTCGAGTATCATTCCGGTATCGTACTGGTGAATATCCTTAAGCAGAAAAGAGATGGTTGATATTTTTTTATCAGATACTCCATAAATTTTTAATTTGTCAATCCCTGATAACCTGTTAGTTGCATATTCAAGAAGTTCTCTTTCCCTCATTTCAATATCTTCTCTGCCTAGTGAAAGAACATAGTCGAGAGCAATGCCAAGACCAATTGCACCGGGGAAATTCATCGTTCCTGCTTCAAATTTAAATGGCAGCTCGTTATAGGTAGTCTTTTCAAATGTGACGGTTTCAACCATGTCGCCGCCACCCTGGTAAGGCGGTAGTTCAGTAAGCCACTTTTCTTTGCCGTACAAAACACCGATACCTGTCGGACCATAAATTTTATGACCGGAGAAGACATAAAAATCGCAATCCATTGCTTTCACATCTGTTATTCCATGCTGAACTCCCTGGGCGCCATCGATCATTACCGGAATATTAAGTGTATGAGCTACACTTATTATTTTCTCCACCGGCAGGATTGTCCCCAGTGCATTTGAAACCTGGGACACTGCAACAAGTTTAGTCTTTGGTGAAAAAAGCTTCAGATATTCATCAAATAATATTTCGCCATTGTCGTTTATCGGGATAATACGAAGCTTTGCTTTTTTTCTTTCGCACATCATCTGCCATGGTACAATGTTAGCATGATGTTCGAGATTGCTTATAATGATTTCATCTCCTTTGCGGATATATTTTTCTCCGAATGAAAATGCCAATGCATTAATTGAGCCGGTGGTTCCGGATGTAAATACAATCTCTTCTCTTTTCCCGGCATTGATAAACGACCGGACTTTCTCCCTCGCTGTTTCATATTCCTCGGAAGCTTCATCGCTTATTGCATGGACACCCCTGTGAATATTACCGTTGTATGATGAAAACACTTCAGTTATCTTATCTATCACACATTGAGGTTTCTGGGTTGTAGCTCCATTATCTAAATAAATAAGCGGTTTATTATAAACCTTTTTATTCAGGATCGGAAAGTCGGCTCTTATTTCAGATATATTTTTCAACAGAAAATTATTTATCGCATTTCACCAAACAGCTTGCGCAACGCGACAGTTCACCTTTGAGTCGTTGCATAACAAGATTGTCCATTCTTTCACGGAGGGCTTCAACTTTAATATTCTGGATCACCTCATGGGCAAAGCCAAACATGAGCATGAGTCTTGCCTCACGTTTGTTTATTCCTCTCGACTGTAGATAAAACAGGGCATCATCGTCGAGCTGACCCACAGTTGCACCATGGCTGCATTTGACATCATCAGCATATATTTCGAGCTGGGGCTTAGTATCCATTTTTGCATCGTCGGTAAGGAGGATATTGTTGTTCTTCTGGTAAGCCATTGTTCCCTGGGCATTTTTGTGAACATAAATACGTCCGTTGAACGCTCCTGTTGCCATATCATCTAACACTCCCTTAAACAGCTGATTACTTGTACAATTAGGATAAGCATGGTCGACATTTACATAATTATCGACATGCTGGAATTTATCTGCCAGATACAAACCGTATGATGTACATTCTGCTCCTTCGCCCCCCAGAAAATGATGTGTACTGTTCCTTACCAGTCCGCCATGAAGGGTAATATTATTTGAAGATGCATTACTGTTTCGTTCTTGGTGAATAAACGTATGGGTTATCTTACCAGCATTGTTATGTTCGTTTTGTACGCGTATTAAATCGAAGCGGGCATTTTCACCGACATAGATTTCGGTGACACCGTTTGTGAGGAATTTTCGGGGCGAGAGGGTATGATCACAGACAATCAGAGTTATATCAGCATTTTTTTCAACGATTATCAGATTACGATGCTGATTAAAAATATCTTCATCAGACTGAACAAGATTCACAATCTGGATGGGTTTCTTAAGCACCACTCCTTCAGGCACATATAAAAAAACTCCATCTGAAGCCAATGCAGTGTTCAGATGAACCAGCCCATCGGAATCTCCATTTATATATTTACCATAATGTTCTTCAATTTTACTCTTGAATTTCTTTGCTGCTTCATTAAGGCTTCCAATCCATATTCCTCCCGGCAGCTGACGCAGTTTGTCATTAATAGTCGGGTAAAAGCCGTTCAGCAATACAATTCCATGTGCATCAAGGTCTGTGACATCGCATTGGAATTCTTCAGCTTTCACAAAATCGGTTCTTGAAGGCAGAAAATAGCTTTTATAATCGTGATTAAAGAAAGTATCCAGGTTGGTATATCTGTAAGTTTCATTCTTCCGGGTTGGAATTCCAAGCTGGTTGAATTTAGCTATAGCAGCTTCACGGAATGAATTAATATAAGGAGAAGAGTTCTCAGAAATCCTCTTTATGTTTTCCTTATACAGAATATAATATCTTTCTGATCTTTCTGAGTTATTATTCATGACAGATCGTTTTTATCAACCTCTTTTTTAATCCATTCATATCCTTTTTCTTCAAGCTCAAGAGCAAGTTCTTTTCCTGCAGTTTTAACTATTCTACCATCGTACATGACGTGGACAACATCAGGTACAATAAAATCGAGAAGTCGCTGGTAATGAGTTATTACAATTGCAGATGTATCGGGGCGCTTCAGTTTATTCACTCCATTAGCTACAATCCGGAGTGCATCAATATCAAGGCCTGAATCGGTTTCGTCAAGAATTGCCAGCTTTGGTTCGAGCATTGCCATCTGGAATATTTCATTTTTCTTTTTTTCACCTCCCGAGAATCCTTCGTTGACTGAACGGTTAGCCAATTTAGAATCTATTTCAACGAGATCTTTTTTCTCACGCATCAATTTCAGAAAATCTGAAGCTGAGAGAGGTTCAAGACCTTTATATTTTCGATGCTCATTGACAGCCGTTTTCAGAAAATTTACCATACTGACTCCGGGGATCTCAATTGGATATTGGAACGCAAGAAATATGCCCTCTTTTGAACGATCTTCGGCAGACATTTCGAACAGGTTTTTTCCCATATAAGTAATTGTTCCGTCAGTAATATCCGCAAAATCGCGGCCTGCAAGAATACCTGCCAGGGTGCTTTTCCCTGATCCATTTGGTCCCATTATAGCATGGATCTCGCCATCTTTAACCTCAAGGCTGATCCCTTTAAGTATTTTTTTCCCGTTTATTTCAGCTCTTAAATTATTAATAATCAGCATGATAAATGAATTGTTTCTGGTTGCTAGTTGCTAGTTTCTTGTTTCTTTTGTCTTTCTTCGTCCTCCGTAGCTTTAGCGAAGGAGGATTGTCTTTTGTCTTTTACCCAACGCTACCTTCCAGGCTTATCTGGAGAAGTTTCTGAGCTTCGACTGCAAATTCCATGGGAAGCTTATTTATTACCTCTCTTGCATAACCATTTACAATAAGTCCGACAGCATCTTCGGTTGAGATCCCTCTCTGGTTGC
>JBGOXH010000281.1:0-3708 GCA_041479075.1 Bacteroidia bacterium
GGGCAGTATGAACATAAAAACAGGAGAGATAAAATTCGTAGTTGCTGTTCCGTTCCAGATGGGTCATATTCAGGCAAATCCCTGGGTGCCGGGCGAGATTGTTTTCTGCTGGGAAACAGGAGGCAAGGCTCCGCAACGAACTTGGACAGTAATGGCAGACGGAACCGGACTGCGTCCCTTTTATCCTGAAGCTGCTTATGAATGGGTGACTCATGAGGCAATTATTTCAAAGGATGAAGTAGCAATTGCGATAATGGGACATAGGAAAATCGGAACACCCGCACAACCTGCTGATCCGGCAAATCCGGGACAGGAAGTTGGCTGGGGTCCCTCAGGAACACGTGAACATCCGACAGGACTTGGAATTGTAAATTTGAGAACCAGGGAAATGATTATTGCCGGACAAACACCTTCAGGAAGCGGGCTCTGGCATGTGAATGGTTCATCAGACGGCCGCTGGGCTGTTGGTGACGATTTTTCCAGAGGCATTTATTTAATTGACAGGCATACACGTGAAATGATCCTGCTTTCGACAGGTCATAAAATGACTGCTTCAGATCATCCTCATCCAACCTTCAATGCTGATGGGACAAAAATAGAAATACAATCGGCAATGTTATCTGAAGATAACAGATCGATGAATATCTGTATTATTCCGGTACCTGAATCATGGTTGAAGAGGAAATATTAGTACGTGCAAAAATATTTTGAAGGGCTGTTTTTATAGCCCTTTTTATTTGCCCCTAAATCCCCCTGCCTGCCTGCCGGTAGTGTATTTCTTCAAAATTCAGGTAACAATTCAATTTATTCTTCTTAAGCCTTAATTTGTTATTATTTTTATTCAATTTACCCCCTTCCCAGTCCCGCTGAGGCGGGAAGCCAAATCATCCTTTCCCCCTTGGGGGAAATAAGAAAGGGGGTTTTTAATCTAAAGGTCAGAGTTTTTCTGTTACCGAAATTGTGAAGTATTACACGGTAGGCAGGGGGAATTTTTCATTCTTTTTTATTGTTTTTCAGTATATTGAAAAACAGTAACTTTATATTTATTAAATCAATTATTTAAATGCAAAAAAGGATCAGCATTTTAAGTTTCTTATTTCTGTTCATTTCCGGAACAACATCTATTCAAAGTCAATCGATAGAAACTGTTGTACAGGCTGGTCATTATGCTTCTGTTACATCAGTTTGTTACAGCTCCGATGGAAAATTTATTGCCACCGGCAGCGCCGACAAGACTATTATTCTTTGGCGCAGCACTGATGGCAAGCAGATCCGTTCATTCCGGGGAATCCCTGATGCAGTTATTCATCTGGAATTTAACAGGCAGATTACCAACCTTCTCTCTTTAAGCGAAGATGGAACCTGGATGATATGGGAACTATCAACGGGCAAGCTGATAAGTAAAATGAAACTGGAAAAAGACATTTTCACATGTGCCTCATTCAGTCCTGACGGATCCCAGATTGTCACCGGAAGCAGAAAATCCGGAGTCTCAGTCTGGAATAGTCTTATCGGGGAAGAAATCCTTAAACTGACAGCGATACCTGCCGATTTAGATGCCTGGGGCAGATATGAATATCCGGAAACTGCGAGTGTAGCTTTCAGCCAGGATGGTAAGTACATTATTGCCGGAGCTGGTGATTATACTGCAATTCTCTTTGATGCAAAAACTGGAAAAGAAATACGGAAATTCAAAAAGATCAATTCATCATGTACTTCATGTATCATTGAAGCTGCAATAACTCCTGATAATAAAAATATAATTATTGCCCAATCTGACACAATAAAAATGTTCGACCTGTCATCAGGGAAGTTCATAAAAGGTTTTTATGGTCAGGGAGGCGATCCAGAAAATCTTTCAGTAAGCACCGATGGGACTTATTTTTCGGCAATTGAATATGGAGTTGCCGAAATATGGGATATTAATTCCGGGAAGATATTTATTAAAGCAGGGGATTATTCCAAAGAAAAAGTCCTTGCTGCATCATTCAGTCCTGACGGCAAACATCTCATTACCGGAAATGAAAAAAGAGTAACGGACATCTGGGAAATACCTTCGGGTAAAAAACTGCTGACACTGAAAGGGTATCTTAACCAGGTCGATGAACGAATCCTTTCAAATTCATATATGTATTGGGTGGCTTTTGTAAATGAAGCAAAGCTGAGTCCGGATGGTAAATTTATTGCGGTGGGACGTACAGGCAATAACGCAAAGATCATTGATTTCCAGACAGGCAAGGTATATAAAACATTAAAAGGGCACAATTCAATGGTTATCAGTCTCAGTTTCAGCAAAGACGGAAAGCTTCTTGCTACCGGAGGCCTTGACGGAAAGGCAATAATCTGGGATGTTGAGTCAGGCAAAACAATCAGAACCATCAGTTTTCCTGATGAAAACCTGGCAATTTTTTCTGTCGATTTCAGTCATGATGGAAAGCTGCTTGCAACTGCCGACTGGGGTGGTAATGTTGGAATCTGGGATATTGAATCAGGAAAAATGATCAGGATGCTTTCCCCGCATGATCCGACAGCTGTTTACCAGGTGAGATTCTCTTCAAATGATGTATATCTTATTACCGCCGGGCTTGACATGAAGCTTAAGCTTACAGAAATTGATACAGGCGAAGAGATCAGGGAATTCACAGGACATACAGAACTGGTAAATTCAATTAACCTTAGCCTTTCAGGCGACAGGATAATTACTGCCGGATTGGATGGAACAATAAGAGTCTGGGATTTTTTCTCGGGACTTCAATTGCTGAAAATAAAAGCACATCAGGGTGGCGTTTATAATGCAAAATTTGATCCTTCAGGAAAATATATTGTTTCCGGAGGCGATGATTTTCTTGTTAAAGAATGGGATGCCACAACAGGTGAACTGATTTGTGAGCTTGCCGGGCACCAGGGCGGCGTGGGAGATGTAAATATTACAAAAGATCTTCAGCACATCATTTCAGGCAGCCGTGATGGATCAATAAGAATCTGGAATGTACCGGAAAAAAGGGAGCTGATCTCAATAGTCTTTCTGAACGAAGACGACTGGTTCATTAAAAATCCCGGTGGATATTTCGATGCTTCCGAGGGAGCATTCAAATCAATTTCATTTGTTAAGGGGACAGAATTATATTCAATAGATCAGTTTTTTAATGAATTCTATAGACCGGGATTATATACTGAAGCTTTCAGTGAAAACAGCCCGACGTTCAGGCAGAATCTTATCCAGACTATTGAAAAATACCCTCCTCCGGGAATAGAAATAGTTCTTCCTGAAAATGGTACTGCAGCCGAAAATTCAATAGCCACCTTTATGGTAAAAGTTACCAATAATGGCGGCGGAGTAAAAGAATTCAAAGTGATGCAAAACGGCAAAAGACAACAGGTTGATGCTTCTGATTTGCAGAGAATGTCTCAAAAAGGGCAATATGCGATGAAGACATTTGATCTGAATCTGATACCCGGCGATAACGAAATATCGGTATCTGCTTTCAGCAACGGCGACATTGAATCAGCAAAAAAAACTATAGATATCATCTATAAAGGATTACAAAAAACTTCCGATTGCTATCTGCTTAGCATAGGAATTAACAAATATGAAAACGAAAACCTTAACCTGACTTATGCCCGTCCTGACGCTCAGGCATTTTCGTCATTTCTTAATTCTAAAAGTGAGAAATTGTTCAAAACTATTCATTCCTATTTATTGCTCGA
>JBGOXH010000158.1:0-6721 GCA_041479075.1 Bacteroidia bacterium
AGGGGAGAATGATTTCAATATGCGAAAAATGATCTGCTCAGATTTGGAAAGTCTCGGGATAATATTTGACGCCGAAAGTAATAACGGAGCAAGAGGGAAAGATATTATTATCTCAAAACCTGAATCAAAAGTTACTGTTATGGCTGTTACAACCGACGAGGAATTCGTTATAGCATCTGATACACGTTATATCGTTGAAAAACTTTCTGCTGGATCTCAAACCTAAACCAGATTATAAATGGTACTAAAACACCTTTCTGACCTTAAAAACATTGTTGCAGGTGGTCCCAGAAAAAAACTTATTGTCGCTGCTGCACAGGATCAGCATTCACTCGGAGCTGTAATAAGAGCATGGAAAGATAATGTCGTTGAGCCCATACTTATTGGTGATAAGGAAAGTATTCAAAACATCTGCTCAGCTAATAACTATGATATTTCAGGACTCAGAATAATACATGAACCTGACATGGAAATGGCAGTTGAAATGTCTGTAAAAATGGTCAGCAATAAGGAAGGTGATGTTCTTATGAAGGGGAAAGTGGGTACTTCAACATTGTTAAAGCATGTTCTCAACAAGGAATATGGACTACGAACAGGTAACCTTCTATCGCATTTTGCACTATTTGAAGTGGATACTTATCACAAAGTTATCGCAGTTACCGATGTTGCAATGAACATCGCACCTAATCTAAAAGATAAAATTGCTATAATTAATAATTCAGTTTCGTGCCTTATTAAGCTAGGTTATGATAGGCCAAAGGTAGCAATCCTTGGAGCAGTGGAGATGGTCAATGAAAGTATGGAAGCAACACTCCATGCAGCACTGCTCTCGAAAATGAACCAGCGCGACCAGATAAAAAACTGCATTATAGATGGACCATTGGCTTTTGATAATGCAGTAAGCCTTGAAAGCGCACAGCATAAAGGTATCAGAAGCGAAGTCGCCGGAGATACCGATTTACTGCTTATGCCCGACATCGAAGTAGGTAATGTGCTCTATAAATCGCTTGTCTTCTTTGCCAAGGCAAAAGTAGCAGCAGTAATCCTGGGCGCTAGTGTGCCTATCGTCCTGACTTCCAGATCAGATTCAGAACAAGCTAAATACGACAGCATTCTTCTGTCTGCAGCAGCCAGCAAATAGCAGTACTATGATCAAGTCACTCGATCAGATGGTTGAGAAAGTGCTTGCACTTAAAAAAAAGTGCAGTATTGCTGTTGCCTGGGCTCAGGATCCAAATACCATCGGTGCTATTTATAAAGCCGTCTGCGATGGTTCTGTGGAAGCAATTATGATCGGTAATACGGACGAAATAATAAAAGTATGCAATAGCACCAATGTAGACTATAAAGTGTTTAAAATCATTGATTCTGATAATGACGCTGATGCTGCAAAAGAGGCTGTACGGATGACGAAAAATGGTGAGGCCGATATCGTAATGAAAGGTCTCGTAGGAACCGACAAGTTTCTGAAAGCAGTAATGGATAAGGAAAATGGATTGATGCTTCCAAATGCAGTACTGAGCTATGTCGGAGCTGTTCAGATGCCGGCTTATCATAAGCTTTTATTCATTACCGACACTGCTGTAATTCCTTTTCCCAATCTTGATCAGAAGATTGCAATGGTTGAATATGCAGTCGAAATGGCTGTCAGGTTTGGAATTCAAAAACCAAAGGTTGCACTGATCGGAGCATCTGAAAAGGTCAGTCACCACTTCCCGAATTCTCTCGAGTACTCTGAAATTTGCAAAATGGCTGCCGAGGGGAAAATAAGAAACTGTATCATTGATGGTCCTCTGGATATCTTCCTGGCTTGCGACAAGAAAAGCGTTGATATTAAAGGTGTTAGTACACCAATCGATGGTGATGCCGATATCCTTGTATTTCCTTCGCTTGAATCCTGCAATCCATTTTATAAAGGATTGATGCTGTTTGCCCAGGGTGAATTGGCAGGATTAATCAGAGGAACTCAAAAACCGGTTGTTCTGATGTCAAGAAGTGAAAGTGAAAAATCAAAATATTATTGTATAGCTCTGTCATGCCTTATGGCGTTGACCTAATCATTTATGCTTATGACCCCTAATCATTTATCTCACGGAAAACGACTTTTATTAGTCATCAATCCTGGTTCAACATCAACAAAATTCGCTCTGTTCGAAGAAGATACATCATTGTTTGAGCTTACCCTGGCTCATACGTATGAGGAAATTAAGGACTTTGAAAAAATTACTGACCAGTTCCATTTCAGGAGAGACCTTATTGTATGGGAGCTTGCATACAGGAAAACTGATCTTACCCGGATAGCTGCTGTTGTTGGAAGAGGAGGATTGATAAAACCCATTGAATCAGGAATATATGAGGTAAATGACAAAATGATTACTGACCTTAAATCCGGACTTCTCGGCCAGCATGCAAGTAATCTTGGCGGACTCATAGCTCATGAAATTGCCCTTACTTTGCCAAATGCAAAAGCGTATATTGTCGATCCTGTAGTTGTCGATGAACTTCAGCCTGTAGCAAGGATCTCCGGTCATCCCGAAATTGAAAGGATATCAATATTTCATGCCCTGAATCAGAAAGCTGTGGCAAGAACTTATGCATCATCAATCCATAAGAAGTATGAGGACCTAAACCTGATAATTGCTCATCTGGGAGGGGGCATAAGTGTCGGTGCACACAGAAAAGGGAAAGTGGTTGATGTAAATAACGCTCTTGATGGCGATGGGCCATTCTCGCCGGAACGATCAGGAGGTCTGCCTTCAGGCCAGCTGGCCGATCTGTGCTTTAGTGGAAAATATACCCACGCTGAGATTAAATCAATGATAACCGGAAAAGGAGGGATGGTTGCTTACCTTGGTACAAACAGCTTCAAGGATGTGACTAAAATGGCAGAAAATGGCGACCAGAAAGCTGTACTGATAATTGAGGCAGCTTCATATCAGATTGCGAAAGAGATAGGTTCAATGGCTGCGGTTCTCGAAGGAAAAGTTGATGCTATAATTCTTACCGGCGGACTGGCATTTCAGGAGTCTTTTATTAATCGCATTAAATCAATGGTGCGGTTTATTGGAAATGTGGTTGTGTTTCCTGGTGAGGATGAAATAAAATCACTTGCTTACAACGGACTTCTAGCCCTCGATGGAAAAATTGCTATCAAGACTTACTCTTAATATTCATGTACTCACCCCCTTGTGTTCCCCCTCTCTACTTTGTAAAGAGGGGGAATCTATTATATATCAATAAGTTACTCCCCCTTCTTTGAGAAGCAGAGAAGGGGGCTGGGGGGATGAGTTCATGGATTCCCCACTGCCACCGGAATCACCTTGCCATTAAAAAACTTCCTTCCATTAATAGCAAAATCTGTAATAAACTCAGCCATTTCATGAGCTGAGACAGGAGCCTTATGCCCGGGAAACGCTTTTTCGAACATTTTCGTCTGAACTGACCCGAGAGCCAGGCAGTTTAATATAATTCCCTGTTCACTGAACTCCTTTGCAAGGCACTCAGACAGGCAGGATAACGCAGCTTTTGATGCACTGTAATAGGAGAGACCTCTGTATTTTGAGCTTCCCTGAAAACCTCCCATGCTTGAAATGTTTACAATATGGGAACCCTTTTTCATTATAGGCTGTATGCAGCGGATAAGTGAGGCAGGTCCGAAAAAATTCGTTTCCATCATCTCTCTGGCTTCTTCGTTTTTGAATTTCATAAAATCTTTACATACTAACGAACCTGCTATATTTATCAGAATATCAATATGTTTAAATCTAGAAGCAATTGCTTTCATTAACGATTTTTCAAAGCTGTCAAAGATGGCCAGATCGATTGGATGTGTAAAGATATTGCCATATTTCGTTGCTGATGATAATTGTTTTAATGAAGTCTTATTTCTTCCGGTCACCAGAATACGATTACCTTTTTCTTTTGCCAGTATCAGGACGATCTCTTTCCCGATTCCCCTGGTTCCGCCGTTAATTATAATATTCATTTTATTACCTGATATATTAATAGGTTATATTTTTTCGTTTATTTGTATCCCAACATCAAAGTTACAAAAATGTTAATAAGGAATTCAAATAATAATAATGCATTCATTCGGAGATTGAGATTAAGTGTCATCATAACACTTATTATTGTATTAAGCTCTGAATCAATAATATATGCACAAAAAAGAAGTAATGAAACTCCGTCTTTGAGAGAGAGGATCTTTTTTGGCGGCGACATCGGACTTGGTTTTGGAACTCAGCAGACATATATTGATCTCTCTCCTGTTGTAGGTTTCTGGATATTACCCCGCCTTAATGTGGCAATCGGGCCAAAATATGAGTTTTACAAAGAATATTACTATCGTTCCAATATTTTTGGAGGAAGGGTATATTCGCAATTTGTTGTTATTCAGGATCTTAACGAAGTAATTCCCATTGGCCTGAACCTCGGTATTTTTCTTGATGTTGAAGAAGAAATATATAATCTGAAACAATCGTATGATGATGGTACCCCGGCATCATATTCTGCCAGTTATTTTATACATACACCTCTGATTGGCGCTGGAATAAGCCAGCATCTGGGTCAGAGAGCATCCATTAACTTAATGGTCTTATGGGCTCTGTACGATAAATACGATATCTATCCTAACCCTGTTTTACGCATAAGTTTTTCGTTTTGATCCTTTTTTGCAAATAGAAATCTTAAAGCGGAATCATTTATCCTCTCCTTAGTTAATGATATTAATCTTGCGATCTGTAAAAAAGATATCTTTGTGCCTGTTTGATTTGATAATTGATGAAAATTGAAAAGAATAAAGTTTTCTCTCTTATATATGAACTGAGAGAAACCAATTCCGCAGGCAGGATAATTGAGGCACTGGAAGAGGCTAAACCTATGACTTTCCTATATGGTTCAGGAAGATTGTTACCTTATTTTGAATCAGAACTGATATCCCTGGAAAAAGGAGATAATTTCGGTTTTATTCTGAATTCAGGTAAAGCTTATGGTGAAAAAATGGAAAACATGGTAATCGATGTTCCTCATTCTGTATTTGAAACGGATGGGAAGATTGATGAAAACATTTGCAAAGTTGGAAATGTAATTCCGATGAAAGATAGTAACGGCAACCGTCTGGATGGTGTAATAAACCAAATAACAGATACTTACGTAAAAATGGATTTCAACCATCCATTAGCAGGCATTGACCTGTGCTTTACCGGAAAAATAACTGATATCCGTGATGCAACTCAGGAAGAGATCGCAAGTACAGGCTACTCCTGTTCCTCCTGCAGCAGCTTTAATAAAGAAACTGGTTGCGCCGGATCGTGTAATTAAGCTATACTTTTAAAATTTCTCCTTCAGATTTTGCAATAATTACCGCTGCACAGGTATCGCCATATACATTTATAGTTGTACGGAACATATCAAGAATACGGTCAACTGCGAGGATAAGTCCAATTCCCTCTAATGGAAGGCCGACTGCTTTTAATACTACCGCCATCATTACCAATCCTGCCATCGGTATTCCGGCAGCCCCGATTGCTGCCAGAAGTGCTGTAAATACAACAATTAATTGCTGAGTAAAGGTCAGATCAATTCCATATGCCTGCGCAATGAAAATAACCGCTACACATTCATATAATGCTGTTCCGTTCATATTCACCGTAGCTCCGAGCGGAAGTGTAAAGCTGGCTATCTTATTGGATACTCCGTCCTTATCTTCAACAGCTTCCATAGTAAGAGGTAGCGTGGCGTTCGATGATGATGTGGAAAAGGCAGTCAGGAGAGGAGTTGCCATGTTTCTGAAATGCTTGTATGCATTTACACGTCCCAGAAGCCTTACTGAAAGCGGGAGAGTGACAAGACCATGGAAGAATAATCCAGCCAGAACCGTAATAAAATAAAGCCCCAGCCTGCTGATAACTTCACTGATCTCATTTCCCATCTGAACCTGCTGGGCAATTACCTTGGCGGTTATACTGAAAATGCCTAACGGGGTGAATTTAATAACAAACAGTGTGATTTTCATTATCACATCCAGTGCGGAGTTGAAAACATCCATCAGAAGCTGCCGTGGCTTATCTTCAATTCTCGTAATGAAATACCCAAAAAGAATGGCAAAAAATATAATTGCAAGCATCTCAGCATTTGCCAGCGCTTCGAAAATATTTGTAGGAATTATCTTTATAAGCGTTGTTCCGAAGCTATCAGTAACTGCTGACAGATTCTCAACAGGACTTTTTAATCCAAGCTCAGCTCCGACTCCGGGTTTAATGGTTGTTACAAGTATTAAGCCAGTGATAATTGCAACAAGAGTGGATCCGACATAATAACTCATTGTTTTGAGGCCCAATCTTCCAAGGTTTCCGCTGCTACCGACACTTGCAACACCTGTTGTGATAGAACATAGAATCAGGGGAACAATTATCATATTAAGCCCTCTGAGAAATACCTCACCAATCCAGTTCGTATAATGTGTTGCTCCAGGAAAGTAATAACCAAAAAAGCCACCGATAAGAAGAGTAATTATGATCTGGTAATGAAGAGGGAATGAAAATCGGAATTTAGCCATTTAAATATGATTTTAATTTCTAAAGAAATATAATCTAAGCGATAATTCCGCTCAAATCAAAAACTTTTTTCAAAATCGTTAACTCATCCAGATTTAAATATTTGGCTTAAAAGGGGAGAAGAGGGGTCAAAAAGACTGTTTTAATGCTTTTTGCGATAATTATTG
>JBGOXH010000165.1:0-6428 GCA_041479075.1 Bacteroidia bacterium
CATCCTGCTTATGGCTCAATAATGCTGAATCTGGCTGCCAACATGCTTGGTCTTGATAATGCTGCCACACCTCTTGGCCTGAAAGCAATGAAAGAGATGCAGGAGGTAAATCCGGATAAGGATACCGCTTCAAATGCCCAGATTATGTTTCTTGTTCTCAATGCTGCAGGGCTGACAATAATCCCGGTAAGCATTATAGTTTACAGGATGCAGCTTGGAGCTGCGAACCCTGCCGACATTTTCATACCGATCCTTATTTCAACTTTCGCAGCATTGCTGACAGGACTTATAAGCGTAGCTATTATTCAGAAAATCAATATTTTTGATAAAGTCATTATTGCCTACCTGGGAGGTATGACACTATTAGTTGCAGGAATAATAATCTTCTTCAGTCAGCTTCCGAAAGATCAGATCTCAATTGTTTCAACCTTTGCAGCCAATTTCATCCTTATCTCAATAATTGTTCTTTTTATAGTTCTTGCACTTATTAAAAAGGTGAATGTATATGATGCATTTGTAGAGGGTGCGAAAGAGGGATTTAATATTGCGATAAAGATCATTCCTTTCCTTGTGGCGATCCTTGTGGCAATAGGAATTTTCAGAGCCTCAGGTTCAATGGATTTTATTATTGCAGGAATAGCCAAATTTTTTTCCTGGTTAGGCGTTGACACCCGGTTCACCGGCGCTCTGCCGGTCGCATTTATGAAGCCTCTCAGCGGCAGCGGCGCCAGAGGCCTGATGATCGATGCCATGAAAACTAATGGAGCCGATTCTTTCATAGGCCGCCTGTCCTGTACAATGCAGGGAACTACAGACACTACCTTTTATATAGTAGCTGTTTATTTTGGCTCTGTCGGTATCAAAAACACCAGATATTCAGTTAGCTGCGGACTGCTCGCAGACCTTGTCGGATTCACAGTTGCCATATTTGTAGCTTATATGTTCTTTGGATAAAACAGAAGAATATTTTACCACGGATTTAACGGATTTACACGGAACAAAAAACACGGAAGACTAAACCAGGTGTCTCCGTGATTGACTCCGTGTTCCTCCGTGTCCTCCGTGGTGAAAAAATGTTAATTGATAAAATAACCTTTAAGTATGAGGAAAATACCATTTCTGCAAGCATTTCTTTTATGTCTGTTATCCTGTAATCCGAAATCATCTTCTCCAAAATTAAATCAATCTGAAATCCAAATCATCGACTCTACCGACATGACAAATAATTTCTACGATAATACTGAAACATTTCAGCTCCCGGTTAAAGAATTAATCATTGATGGTGAAATTACCAATCCCGGGAAAGTCGATTTCACTTCGCTGCCAAAACACTCTGTAATCGTAAAAGAAACACTGCTTGACAGCAACGGGAGCGACAGGTTTACCGGAGCTTTCCGATATGATGGCTATTCACTCTTCGACATTCTTGAAAAGAGGATAATCAAAAAAACAAATGTTGAGGAATTCAGTCCGATCATTGATCTCTATGTAGAAATTGAAAACGACAAAGGAGAAAAAGTTGTGTTTAGCTGGGGTGAGATTTACTATCCGAATAACCTTCATAAAATAATTATCGCCGGTAGTGTGTCGAGGATAGTACCTTCCAGGACAAAGGAGCTATGGGTGCTTCCCGAATCATCCAAAATCGTGGCTGCAAGCGACCTGGTGACTGAAAGAAATATTACCGATCCTGTCAGAATAACTGTCAGATCTTTTCCGAAATCATTTCCAACTGTTAAAGGATTATCGCCAATGTATGCTGATAAAATAACGATTTTTACAGGTAATGATCAGCTGGGTGAACTGGCCTTCATCCCGGAAACTATTCATAATGAGACATTTAATACAGTCTTTTACGGCAGAGGGAAAGGGATTCATAGTACAACTCCTTTTACCGGTGCAGTGCTTAAAGATATTCTTCTGAAATATTATCCTGTTACGAGGGAGAACATTCGATCAGGTATAATATGCATCGCAGGAAAGGATGGCTACAGGAGTTCTGTCTCATATTCTGAACTCTTCAACCGCAATGATCAGCAGGAGTTTTTGCTTATTAAAACAGCAGCGGGAGAGGATGGCGGATTATATCGTATGTTTGCCGCCTGCGACTTCTTTTCCGACAGGGCTATAAAATCTGTCAGCGAGATTCATCTCGGTTATTAGCGATTTTAGTATTAACTTACAAGGCTTATTTTGCTGATCCATGAGTCTTGTAGCAATTTCTATCCTGGTTGCAATCAGCATAATTGCAATTGTCATTCTTACCTCGAAGCTTAAGCTGAAGGCATTCATTGCACTTTTCCTTGTTTCGGTTTTTCTGGCTTTCACAACATTACCGGCAAATACTGTTATTACTACAATCAAGGAGGGTTTCGGTAATACAATGGCTTCAATAGGGTTTCTGATAATCTTCGGTGCTATGATCGGCATAACTCTCGACAGAACAGGGGCGACAATAAGCATTGCCAATTATATCCTGAGTAAAACAGGTGAAAAAAGAAGTGCCCAGGCACTTGGCATAACAGGATTTATTACCGGTCTGCCTATTTTCTGTGATTCGGGATATATCATTTTAAGCGGGCTGGCGAAATCGTTCAGCTCGAAATCAAAAATTGCTATGCCATTTATGGCAACAGTTCTCGCCACTTCACTTTATTCGGTACATTGTCTTATACCACCTCACCCCGGTGCTCTTGCTGCAGCCGGAATTATTAACGTAAATATTGGCAATCTTATAATTATCGGAATTCTGTTTGCTGTTCCGGGTGCCCTGGCTGCCTGGTTCTGGAGCAGACTCATGATAAAAAATAAAAATTATCCTCCTTCAGCTGAAATGGAACCGGATAATTCTGTAAAAATTGAGAATCTGCCCTCTGCTTTCCTTTCATTCCTGCCAATTGTAATACCCCTTTTATTAATTACTGTAAGATCCCTGATTAACCTGTTTGATAAAGAAGGTATTAGTTTGATTTATAAGATTTTCCGTTTCCCGGGCGAACCTGTTTTCGCCCTTTTCATAGGAGTGTTGCTTGCCCTCTTGCTGCTCAGAAAGAAATCAATTGATTCTATGAATTCCGTTTTTTCCGAAGCGATTGAAAAAGCAGGACCGATACTTATAGTGACTGCAGCCGGAGGCATGTTCGGAATGGTAATCAAAGCAACTGGAATTGGGGAATCTGCAGGTAAAATACTTGCAAACACTGGAGCAGGATTGCTCGTCCCGTTCCTGATTGCAGCGGTAATGAAAACAGCACAGGGCTCTTCAACAGTTGCAATTATAACAACTGCATCTTTTGTTGTACCTATGCTGCAGATGCTTGGACTCGATTCAGAATGGGGCAGGATGCTTACAATGCTCTCGATGGGCGCAGGCTCGATGATCGTTTCCTATGCAAATGATTCTTACTTCTGGGTAATTTCAAATTTTGCAGGAATAGATACCGAAACAACATTGAGAGTCTATTCATCATCAACAATAGTTATGGGAATTGTTGTATTCGTCTGTGTTTGGGCATCTTCCTTGTTCCTTTTATAGATATTTCATTTAATGTGAAGTAACTTTGATAAATAATTCTTGCAGCAATGAACAACCGTGAAGTTGCCGAACATATTTTTTTAGCCGGTATCAAAGGAGTTCTTCCGGGTAAAATAATAAATGACCTGTTTTCATTGAAAGGATCGTTGCTTAAGATTGGTTACCTGAGCTACGACCTTGAGAAAATCAGAAATATCTATGTGATCGGTGCAGGAAAAGCCAGCGCTGCAATGGCTCATTATGTCGAGAATATCCTGGGAGACAGAATAACAGAAGGACATATTGTTACAAAGTATGGTTATTTCTGCAAGCTTAATAATATAACTGTGACAGAAGCAGGGCATCCCGTGCCTGATGAAAACAGCTTCCGGGCAACAGAAGAAATTTTAGGCATTGCTGAGAAAGCTGCTGAAAATGACCTTGTTATATGTTTATGGTCAGGTGGAGGTTCAACTCTTCTGTCCGATTGGCCTGAATCTTCCTCGCCTCATGAGGTAATGTTCTTCAATGAAATGCTTGTAAGATGCGGTGCAGAAATCAGGGAAATGAATATTATCAGGAAGCACCTGTCAAAAGTTAAAGGAGGACAGCTGTTAAGACATATCTGGCCAGCAACCAGTGTAAGCATATTCTTGTCGGATGTCATAGGCGATCCTCTGGATATTATTGCTTCAGGCCCGACAGTTCCCGATAATTCAACCTTTGCAGATGCTTTGAAGATCCTTGAAAATTACCATCTTAAAAACGATATACCTGAAGGATTATTAAATTATCTGGAAGAGGGTGCCGAGGGTAAACGACCTGAAACACTAAAACAGAATGATAATGTTTTCTTAAAATCCGCCACGATTCTTGCTGCCAACAATAAGACAGCTCTTCAGTCTGCAAAAGCTGAAGCTGAGAACCTTGAATTCACAACATTTATTGTCACCAATGAGCTTGCAGGCGATACCGAACAAGCCTGTTCTTATATTATTGATTCAATATTCAAGTATAAGAATAACAGTGCCTTACAGAAACCTGTGTGTCTTCTTTTTGGAGGAGAGACAACTGTAAAAGTCACAGGAAATGGTGTCGGAGGAAGAAATCAACACCTGGCATTAACTGCCGCTTTAAAAATTCAGAATATCCCGGGAATCACTCTTCTTTCAGGCGGAACCGATGGTAATGATGGTAATACAGAAATGGCTGGAGCTGTTGTGGATTCAGAGACTTTACATTATGCTTTATCAATGAATGTTGGCCCCGAGAGTTACCTGAAAGAGTTCGATTCGTACCATTTTTTTAATTCCATTGACCGTGGCATTTTTACAGGACCTACAATGACAAATGTAATGGACATGGTGGTGGTGATTATTGAATGACTGATTTATGTTTTTACTATATTTGATTATAAAACACTTTCAGGTAAATATTTTTTAGTTATTGATGAAGGCTCTTGTTCTTGAGAAATATAATCACCTTGTTTATAAAGATGTTCCTGATCCGGAAATAAATTCTGACGAGGTCCTCGTGCAGGTTAAGGCTTGTGGAATATGCGGCTCAGATATTCATGGCTTTGATGGAAGCACGGGACGGAGAATACCTCCGCTGATCATGGGACATGAAGCATCAGGAGTTATCGTTAAAACTGGATCAAATGTAATAGGGTGGAAACCCGGCGACAGAATAACCTTTGATTCAACTGTTTATCGTCTGGATGATTGGTTTACGCTAAAGGGATTATATAACCTGAGCGACAACAGAGAGGTATTCGGAGTATCTCCCGGAACCTATAAACGCAATGGAGCTTTTGCAGAGTATCTCGCTGTTCCGCAGCATATTCTGTATAAGATTCCTGAAAATGTGACCTTTGAACAAGCTGCAATGGTAGAGTCTGTGGCCGTTGCCTTGCATAGCATAAATATTTCAGGACTTGAGCCTGGAAACACAACCGTTGTAATCGGAGCAGGTATGATTGGCGTTTTTGTTATCAAGCTCTTAAGATTATCCGGTGCATCATGCATTATTGCAATAGATATCAGCGAGAAACAACTGGAGAAAGCTGAGAAAGCAGGTGCTGATTATACTTTTTTAGCAGAAGAAAATAATCTCATTGAGAGAATTAAATCTGTCACAGGAAACAGAGGGACAGACATTGCATTTGAAGCCGTTGGGAAAAATCCTTCTGCTAATCTGGCATTCGAAGCTGTAAGAAAAGGAGGCAGGGTTATTCTCATTGGTAACATTACCCCTGTCATTGAATTTCCCCTTCAGAAAGTGGTGACAGGTGAATTAAAGGTTTTAGGAAGTTGTGCAATCTGCGGTGAATATGAAGCTGTGCTGAATTTCATGAAGATGGGAAAGATAAATGTTGATGATCAGATTTCAGCAATTGCTCCGCTTTCAGAAGGTGCCGCCTGGTTTGAAAGGCTTTATAAAAACGAAGAAGATGCGGGTAAAGTAATCCTTGTCCCATAATAATATTTTGATGCCTGAAAAGATTTATAAAATATCAATTGCAGGATGCGGTAAAGTTGCTCACCTGCATGCAAAGGCAATACAGAATATTCCAAATGCCCGACTTTCCGGAGTTTGGAGCAGAACTCCCAAAACGGCAAAAGATTTTGCTTCACAATATAAAACCAGAGCTTATTCAAGTATAAATCAGATGGTCGTCGAAAATGAGACTGATCTGGTGATAGTCTGCACTCCACATCCTTTTCATTGGCAACCTGCAGTAGAAGCAGCCGAAGCTGGCGCTAATGTATTGGTAGAGAAGCCTTTAGCTTCTAATTTACAGGATTGTGATGCAATAATCAATGCGTGTAAAGTAAGGTATGTTAAACTGGGAGTGATCAGCCAGAGAAGATGGTACCCTCCTGTTATCAGAGTTAAAGAGGCGATTGATGCA
>JBGOXH010000171.1:0-6203 GCA_041479075.1 Bacteroidia bacterium
ATGAAAATCATGTATACGATAACTGTTATGCCAGATATTGTCCCGGATGGTGAAGTGATCAGATGCTGGTTGCCGATCCCGAACAGAAACCACAACCGCCAGCAGGGTTTTGAATTGCTTTCTGCCTCGGCAGGCAGCTATACAATTGCTCCCGATTCCGCAATTCACAGGACTATCTACATGGAGAGGATCGCCAAAAAAGGATTACCCACAATCTTCAGCATATCATACCGTTACACCTCTTCTGCCCAGTATTTTAATCCTGAGGAACTTAAAATTCTGCATTACGATAAATCTTCAGATCTGTATAATAAATATACTTCCGAACAATTGCCAAATATCTGCTTTTCTGATAATGTAAGACATCTTGCCGATGAAATTACAGCTCCGGGTGATGATCCGCCGGCAATTGTCAGAAAGATTTATTTATGGTTCAAGGACAATATTCCATGGACCGGTGCACTTGAATACTCGGTAATGCCAAATATCCCCGAATATGTGTATGAAAACAGGCGGGGCGATTGCGGAATGCAGACGTTCCTCTACATGTCAATGCTCAGATACAAGGGTATACCCGTAAGATGGCAGAGCGGGTGGCAGATGACTCCGGGTGGTAAAAATCTCCACGACTGGTGTGAGGTATATTATGAGGGATCCGGATGGGTTCCGTCAGATGTTACCTATGATCTTCAGTATTCGGATAACAGGCAGCTGAAAGAATTTTTCCTTTCAGGAATTGATTCCTACAGGCTGATCGTGAATGACGGAGTTGCGGGACCTCTTTACCCTGAAAAGAAATTCCTCAGAAGTGAGCCATACGATTTTCAGCGGGGCGAGGTTGAATGGAAAGGAGGAAACCTCTATTTTGATAAATGGGATTATAACATGCAGATCGAGTATCTGAAATGATCATCAGAAAAACCGGTTGATTGTGAGATCTTTATTATTTCTGATTCTATTACCTGTCTCTGTACTTGCACAGGACCCGATAAAGTATGTCGATCCGTTGATTGGAACTGCACCTGCAACTACTGTAAGCGACCGGCATCACAGCGTTGCTGCGTCTGAAGAAAAAGGACAAACCTTCCCGGGTGTAGGTCGTCCGTTTGGAATGACTCAATGGACACCTGAGACACGGACAACAGAAATTAAATGCATCTCACCTTATTATTATAACGATAAATTCATTACCGGTTTCCGTGGAAGCCACTGGATGAGCGGAAGCTGTACACAGGATTATGGCAGCCTGACATTGATGCCATTTACCACCATGCATCCTGATACAATCAAAAAATCTCCTGTCTCATCTTTCAGCCACGAAAATGAAAAATCCTCACCAGCATATTATAGCGTCTTACTTGATGATTTTGGCACCAAAGTCGAACTCACTGCATCTGTCCGGACCGGGATGATGCGGTTTACTTTTCCGGGAAAAGAGCTCAGCTGCTTATTCCTTCGATTAAATAGTGATGAAAATCAGGGGAAAATATGGTACTATCCGCAAAAAAATCAAATAGTTGGTTATAATCCGGTGCACCGGATTTACCAGGGTAGAGGCCAGTCGGCAGGATTCAGTGGCTGGTTCGTATTAGTGTTTGGCAAGCCTTTCTCTGTGATAAAGGATGATCTGAGCAGTCAGGATATGGTAATCACTTTTGATACTGAAAAAAATATTCAGACAATAATAGGTACATCATTTACAAGCGCTGAAGGAGCCCGTAATAATATGCTGAAAGAAGTTGACGAATTTAATTTTGGCAAGCTTCATCAGGAAACTGAGCAAACATGGAATCAGACTCTCGGAAAAGTTGTTGTCAGCGGTGGAACAGAAGAAGACAAAATAAAATTTTACACTGCTTTATATCATTGTTATCAGCTGCCCCGTATTGCGAGTGATGTTGATGGCAGTTACCAGGGCTTTGCAGAAGACAGTATCATCCACAAAGCCGAAGGTTTTGAATATTATGACGATTTCTCAATGTGGGATACGTACAGAGCACTGCATCCTCTATTGACAATTCTTGAGCCGGCAAGGACGCTGGACATGGTTAAATCACTTGTGCTGAAAGCAGAGCAGGGAGGCTGGATGCCAATTTTCCCGGCATGGGCAAGCTACACAGCTGCAATGATCGGCGATCATGTAAGTACAATGATATCAGATGCTTACATTAAAGGAATAAAAAATTTCGATATTGAAAAAGCGTACAGGTATATGCGGCAGAATGCGTTCGATACTCCTGCAAGGGAAGATTATGTTGATGGTAAGGGAAGAAGAGCTCTGGAGAGTTATTTAAAATATGGTTATATTCCTCTTGAAGACAGCGTTTGGGATGCTTTCCACCGGCGTGAACAGGTTTCAAGAACGCTTGAATATGCGTTGGACGATTATGCTCTTGCCCGGGTAGCAAAAGCAATTGGTAAAACTGATGATTACAAGAAACTAATAAAAAGATCAGGAAATTACAGGAATGTTTTTGATGTCGGCACAGGTTATGTCAGGGGGCGCCATTCTGATGGTTCATGGTACGAACCTTTTAATCCGAATGCTAAAGCAAGTTTTATTTGCGAAGGAACACCGTTCCAATATACATGGTATGTCCCTCAGGATGTGCCTGGTTTGATGAAGCTTATGGGTGGCAGAGAGGCTTTCCTTAAGAAACTAAATGAATTCTTCGATGGCGGATATTACTGGCATGGCAATGAAACCGACCAGCAGGCACCCTATATATTTGCAATGGCTGGTGATCCTTCAAAAACGCAATACTGGACACATAAGATTAACTCGGAGGAATATGGGATCGGTCCGGGTGGACTCAGCGGAAATGAAGATGCAGGACAGATGTCTGCATGGCTGGTCTGTTCAATGCTTGGCTTTTATCCTGTTTGTCCAGGTTCAGGGCAATATATTATTACTACACCTGCCTTTGAAGAAATCAAGATACAACTACCTGACGGGAAGC
Organism: Bacteroidia bacterium; assembly: GCA_041479075.1. Lineage (GTDB taxonomy): Bacteria > Bacteroidota > Bacteroidia > Bacteroidales > VadinHA17 > LD21. Next base: position 2,961 of record JBGOXH010000171.1, read on the forward strand.
TATTTACCAGCAAGTCAGTCGGTCTGAGTGATAAGAGCTACTATATAAAATCAGCAACCCTGAATGGTAAGAAATTCAAAAGAAATTATCTCAGGCATGAAGAGATAATGCAGGGAAGTAACCTTGTATTTCAGATATCAGAATAGCTTGCGCCGGGTGCCTGAAGCCCGTAGCCGGGAGCCGCTCAGTCAATCTTCACCTTTACGACTACCTTACGCACAGGTACACTTTCTCCATCTTTCAATCCCGGGCGGTGTAAATCATCAGTGAAAAATATAAAAAAGGTTTCAGGAGTTGCTTTAAAATTACTAATCTGACTTACATTCAGGTACGTTACATCTTTTGCTTCGTTGTAGGGTTCCAGAATCTCTTTTTTCTGCGACACTGGAGCAATGCCTATCAGTTCTTTTCCACTGACCACGTATTGAATATCTATATATTTCTGGTGTGTCTCATACATCACATCTTCTTCATTTTTAGTCATATACTCACTTACAGGTGCATAAAGGTTAGCACCGTCAATTTCATAACGTTTCACTTCCATAGTTGCCAGATCATTATCTTTCAGAAAGGAGAAAGCTTTATCCCACCTTTCTTTATGCTTATAATAAGATATGGCAAGTTCTTTTCGATTGATAGTCGGGTCAGGTTTTACCTTCCAGCCGTTAAGCCATTCACCTTTTTCGAACCATGCATCGACCTGTTTTTTGTTCCATTTAGCAGGATCGGTCGGAGTCTTGCAACCAAAAAAACCAATTAAACCAGCAAATACCATAATTTTCAGGAATAAGTTTTTCATACTTTAATAATATTAGAACTTGAGTCAAAATTCATATATAAAATCTGAATTTTTACTCAACAGCAAGTTACTAAAAAGTATGTAAAATAAAATCAGAAAATATTTTAACGGACAATTTTAAACAAGAAAAGGAGCTATTAAATCATAGTTTTCTTTCCAGAATGCATCAGTCAGAGATGTCTTGAATTTTCTGAGGTGCTTTTTCTTCTTTCTTATGCTGTACACTGCACCATTGGTAAGCTCCATTCCCGTAAGAATTTCAAACAATACGTTGGCAATTTTTGAAGGTCTCCTCATAAATGGCGCTGCAATCCCGTAAAGAAAACGGAATGTTTTACCCTGCATCCGATAAATACCAGATCCAAAAATACCAGGTATAAAGCTGAAGGTCTTTAAGTTCCATTCGTGATAAGCTGCTGCAAGATGCCTGCACATTAATGCAACGTAAAGTTTGGAATCTGAATATGTCATAATATGTCTATACTCTGATTCATTCTGATGACTTTTTGAAACATGCCTGGCTAATCTGTAAACAGGAGATGTAATAGCAGCAATTTTCAGAAGCTTAACCTCTGCCTGTTTTCTAATAATAATCTCATTTATAAGCAGATGTGCAAGGAAATTCACCTGGTAAGTATATTCCAGCCCATCATTTGTTGCAGTATATTTATAAGGGCTGAGAATTCCGGCATTATTAATCACAAAATCAAATTCATGAGATTCACAGATTTGCTTTATCGTATCGGCCGTCAGCTGAAGGTCGCAAAAATCAATTTTAAATAATTTAAATCTCTCCTCAAACCCTGTTAAGGTCAATGATTTTCTGCCTGTGGTGACAACGTAGTATCCCTTCTCCAGAAATAATTTTACAAGTTCAAGCCCAAGGCCCGAGGTGCCTCCTGTGATCAGGATTTTTTTATTTTCTATGGGAGAGTTCTCCATAAACTTTGAGTTTGATAAAAGCGGATCAAACTTAATAAAAAGAACCTGTTTAGTGAAAAAATAAAGTTCCTTTCAGGAGTTTAACATTTTTTAATGCAGACAAACATTGTAATTAAGGTGAAAATCAGGTAATTTTACTTATCTAAAATACAAAAAAACATGAAAAAGAATAATCTGATTATCAGCTTTGTGATCGTAATGCTGATTTTTTCAGCAAATCTGTTTTCACAGGATTGGCCTCAATTCAGAGGTGTTGGACGTGACAGTAAAGTAACCGGCTTTAAAGCACCGGCTTCATGGCCTGCAGAACTGGCACTTCAGTGGAAAGTTAAAGTTGGTACCGGCGATGCAACTCCGGTTCTGGTCGGAAAGAAAATCTATCTCAATACCCGTCAGGAAGGCGATGAGGTAATTCTTTGTCTCGATGCCGCAATCGGCAAAGAAATATGGATTTATAAATATCCGATACCCCCGGTTACAGGGCCTCCATCATCTCATCCCGGACCAAGGAGCACTCCAAGTGTGGCAAATGGTAAAATAATAACTCTTGGTGTTTCCGGTATTGTGACTTGTCTTGACGCTGCAAACGGAAAACTGGTCTGGAAAAAAGAAGATGCTTCAATCCCCGTACCTCAATTCTTTACAGGAATGTCGACACTTGTGGTTGACGGAATGTGCATTGTTCACCTTGGAGGAAAGGATAACGGACAACTTTTTGCATATGACCTGAATACAGGCAATGAGAAATGGAAATATGCCAGTGAAGGGCCGTCATATTCATCACCCTCTGTTATGACAATCGATAAGAAAAAGCAGCTTGTTCTTTTCACTGAAAAAAACCTGATTGGTGTTGACCTTGCAGATGGGAAACTGCTCTGGCAGGTACCTGCAGCTCCGCTTCAGAGATACTATAATTGTGTCAGCCCATATATCGACGGAAAAACAATTTATTACACCGGACAGGGAGCAGGAACAAAAGCCATCCAGGTTGTAAAAAAAGGTAATCAATTTACTACCAAAGAGCTGTGGAGCAATACTGAGATCGGTGCAAAATGGAATACACCTGTTCTCAAAGATGGTTTTCTTTATGGGTTTACTGATCTGAGAAAAATCTATTGTCTTAATGCTTCTACCGGTCAGAAAGCATGGATCGATGAAGCTACAAATAATGAATTCGCGACAATTGTGGATTGTGGCTCTGTGATTATCGGATTTCCAAGCACAGGATATTTAATTGTATTTAAACCGGATCCCACAGCTTATTCAGAAATTGCCAAATATAAAGTTTCAGAAACTCCGGTTTATGCATTTCCCATTGTTGCCGGAAATCTGATCTATGTTAAGGATGCGGAGAACCTGATATTATATAAGATTGAGTAATCCCATGTACTCACCCCCTTTCCTTCGCTCTTAATACATAAACCCTTCCTCCGTCTCCTTCCCTTAGAAATAAAAACTCTTTATACACATTTAAGGGACACTACCATCAAACAATTTTACTG
>JBGOXH010000321.1:0-2952 GCA_041479075.1 Bacteroidia bacterium
AATTTCCCTGGAGTAATTTACAATGATTCCGAAGTATATAAGAAGATTGCAATTGCTAAGAAATACAATAAGCCGATTGACGGTCATGCGCCGCAATTAACAGGAAAAGAATTAATAAAATATGTTGATGCAGGAATTTCAACAGATCATGAATGCAGTACCCTCGAAGAGGCATTGGAAAAAATATCCCTTGGGATGAAGATACTTATTCGGGAAGGAAGCGCAGCAAGAAACCTAAATTCACTTAAAGATCTATTGAGAACACACCCGCAAATGGTTATGCTGTGCAGCGATGACCTTCATCCTGAAATGCTCGGGAAGAGACACATAAACAAAATCGTAGCCAGCCTTATCGAGGAAGGATTTGACATTTTTGATGTAATAAGATCATGTACAATCAATCCGGACATTCATTATGATCTTGAAGCAGGACTTTTACGGACAGGAGATAAAGCCGACTTTATTATAGTGGATGATTATAAAAAAATGAATGTCCTCGAAACCTGGATAGAAGGTAAAAAAGTTTTTGAAAAAGGTGAAATTCTGTTCAGTTACGAAGGAGCAGAAGCGATAAATAAGTTCAACTGCGATAAAATCACGCAAAAGCAGATAAAAGTGAAAGGGATGGGCATGAAAATGCATGTGATAAAAGCTTCAGACGGCGAATTGCTGACAAAGCAGATAACACAAAATATTAAACCGGGTATAAACCTTGAATCTGACATTAAAAGTGACATCCTTAAGATAGTTGTAAAAGACAGGTATAATAATGGCACACCGTCAGTCGGCTTTATTAAGGGTTTTGGTCTGAAAAAGGGAGCATTTGCAAGTTCTGTGGCTCACGATAGTCATAATATTATCTGCATAGGAACAAATGATGAAGATATTATGAAGGCTGTGAATGAGATTGTTTCAATGAAAGGTGGCCTCGCTGTTTCAATTGATAAAGTGGTAAAATCATTACCGCTACCGGTTGCAGGAATAATGTCGGATAAACCGGTTAGCATAGTCGCTGAAAAATATGAATCTCTTTCAGCAACTGTTAAATCTTTGGGATGTAAAATGTCAGCTCCATTCATGACCCTTTCCTTTATGGCATTGCTTGTAATACCGGAACTTAAGCTTAGCGATAAAGGTCTCTTTGATGGCAAAATGTTCTGCCATATCCCGTTATTTTTTGACTGATTCTACGTAATGACAAGATTCTATGATTCAAGAATAGAATCACTCTCCATTTATACAGTAAGCTAATTAAATACAGAACGATTGACCACCGTTAGTCTGAATAAGGGAATCGATTTCACATTACCTTTGTATCTTTGCTTTTTATTCCAATATGTCTGTTGATTCGGATAAAATATTGCCTTTTCTTCCTGAGAAACCAGGAGTATACCAGTTTTTAGATCCTGCGGGTAACATTATCTATGTTGGTAAAGCTAAAAACATCCGGAAGAGAGTTTCGTCGTATTTTGTAAAGAACCAGTCCGGAAAAACAGCTGTAATGTTAAAGCGTGCTTCAAACCTTAAGCACATAGTAGTATCGAATGAATCAGATGCACTTTTACTTGAAAATAATCTTATTAAAAGACATCAACCCAGATACAATATACTTCTGAAAGATGATAAAACATTTCCCTGGATATGCATTAAAAAGGAACCATTTCCCAGGGTGTTCAGCACAAGGAATACGATAAAGGATGGATCACTATATTTTGGCCCGTATACTTCAGGGCTTATGGTCAAAACACTTATTGAACTCATCAGGCATCTGTTTAAAATAAGGACATGTTCACTGTACCTGAGTGAAAAGAATATATCCTCAGGAAAATTCAAAGTATGCCTGGAATATCATCTCGGAAATTGTAAAGGTCCATGCGTTGGCCTGCAGTCGGAACAGGAATACTCCGACAACCTGGCGCAGATAAAGAACATTCTCCGGGGTAATATTGCGACAGTCCTTGATCATCTGAAAGGTCTTATGGCCTTGTATTCAAATGAATTAAGGTTTGAAGAAGCTCAGGCTATCAAAGAAAAAATTGATATCCTGGCAAGATTTCAAAGTAAATCAGCAGTTGTGAGTAATTCTATAAAGAATGTGGATGTATTTGGAATGACACAGGACGATGACCGTTCCTATATCAGTTACCTTAAAGTGGTGAATGGAGCTGTTATACAAGCATTTACACTTGATTTAAAAAGCAAGGTCGATGAAGACAAAGAATCATTGCTGGGATTTGCAATAACCGAGATAAGACAAAGATTATCAAGCGATTCTCCTGAGATAATCGTTGCTTTTAAGCCTGATATTCTGTTCGATGAGATTAAATACACGGTACCAAAAATTGGAGAGAAGCTCAAACTTCTTGAGCTTGCAGAAAGAAACGCCATATATTATAAACTAGAGCAAAAGAAAAGGTCCTCGGATCTCTCGGCAAAGACTAAAGACAGAACCGGAAAGAATCTGGAGAAGCTGAAGAATGATCTCCATATGGCCGATTTGCCAGTCCGTATTGAATGTTTTGATAATTCAAATTTACAGGGTGTTAACCCGGTTGCAGCATGTGTTGTTTTCAGAAACGGGAGACCCAGCAAGAGGGATTACAGGCATTTCAATATAAAGACAGTTACGGGCCCTGATGACTTTACATCCATGGAAGAAATAGTATACAGACGTTATAAAAGAATGATAGAAGAAAAGCAAAACCTGCCACAGCTGATAGTCATAGATGGAGGGAAAGGACAGCTTTCATCTTCAATAAAGAGCCTGACAAAGCTTGGTCTTCAGGATAAGATATCTGTTATTGGAATTGCAAAAAAGCTTGAAGAGATTTATTTCCCGGGGGATAGTGTTCCAATATACCTGGACAAAAATTCTGTCAGCCTGAAAATAATTCAGCAACTCAGGAATGAAGCTCACCGGTTTGGAATAAATTTCCATCGTCAGAAACGGTC
>JBGOXH010000091.1:0-10121 GCA_041479075.1 Bacteroidia bacterium
CCGGAACTTTGAACTCTGAACTTCAAAAATATCCTTCTTTTTTCCGGTCTTCCATAGCTGCTTCCGACCTTTTGTCGTCGTACCTTCCACCCCGCTCAGTAACTCTGGTAGCTGCTATTTCAGTGACGATTTCTTCCAGCGACTCTGCCTTTGAGAGTGTGACTCCTGTGCAGGTTATGTCACCAATAGTCCGGCATCTGACATCAGTTTCAAAAACTTTTTCTGAAGGTTTAAGTTGCATGAAAGGAGCCCATGCAAGGTAGACTCCATTTCGCTGAAATATCTTCCGCCGATGTGTGTAATAAAGCTCAGGGAGTTTTATCTTTTCACGCATAATATATTGCCATACATCGAGTTCTGTCCAGTTGCTGATCGGAAAGACCCTGAAATGCTCACCGAAGTTTTTATGACCGTTAAAAATATTCCAGAGTTCAGGTCTCTGGTTTTTCGGATCCCACTGGCCAAATTCATTCCTGTGGGAAAAGAAGCGTTCTTTTGCTCTTGCCTTTTCCTCATCACGACGCCCTCCACCTACCGCGACATCAATTTTTAATTCATCAATTGCATCGAGAAGAGTCACTGACTGTGCTTTATTTCGACTTGCATTTATTCCTGTTTCCTCAGTAACCTTTTTTTGGTCTATAGTATCCTGCACAAACCTGACAATCAGTTCAATACCCAGTTCATTTGCGAGAGTATCCCTGAATTTAAGGGTCTCCTCAAAATTGTGTCCGGTATCAATATGCAGTAGACTAAAGGACATTTTTGCCGGCCAGAAAGCCTTTTTTGCCAGATGCACCAGCACTATTGAATCTTTACCTCCTGAAAAAAGAATCACTTTTTTTTCAAACTGAGCTGCAGCCTCCCTCATCACGAATATCGCCTCATCCTCTAGTTCCTTCAGGTGTTCATCATTAATTATCATAAGTCCTAATATTGTTTACCGTCATTGCGAATCCCGCCTTGCGGGATGAAGCAATCTTTTTCCTTTTTACCTTATATGACACCCACACTCCTTCGGTCCATCGTTTTCCCACCACCATCTGCCGGCACGAAAATCCTGACCTTTAATAATTGCTTGTGTGCATGGTTCACATCCGATGCTTACATATCCCTTGTCGTGCAATTTATTATAGGGTACATTATTTTCTTTGATGAATTTTTCGACCTCTTCAAAAGACCATGAGAAGAGGGGATAATATTTAAAAAGCTGTCTCTCTTCATCATATTCCAGTTCACTCATCTTACTTCTGTCGTCAGACTGCCCAGCCCTTATCCCTGAGACCCAGCATTTTTTCCCTTTGAGAGCTCTGTCAAGAGGCATTACTTTCCTGATGCTGCAACATTCAAGCCTGTTCTCTTTTGATTCATAAAAGCTAAAAGGGCCTTTTTCACTTACCATCTTCTCAACATCAACAGGATTTGGAAAGAAGATGCTTATCTTTTTATTGTACCTTATAATGGTCTCAGAAAACACTTTATAAGTCTCCGAAAAAAGTCTACCAGTATCAAGTGTTACAACATCGACAGGGATATTATTTTCGAAGATTTTATGAGTAAGTACCTGATCTTCAATACCGAAGCTTGTCGTCAAGACGACACCACGTGGCCAGAGTGATACAAGAAGGCTTATAGATTCTTCAATGGATTTCCCTCTTAATTTATTACCCAACTCGTTTAATTTCAAACTTGCTTCCATTTGATTTTTTCAAAATATTTAGTCTTATTCTGTGAATATGAGCCCAGACTCTTTCATGGAAATAGTAGAGTATTGTTTTTGTGATTACCTCCACGCTTCCGATAGATATGGCTACTGTAATCCTGCCGGTAATAAAGTAGCTTATTATCATGGTGTCAATTGTTCCGACAATCCGCCATGATACTGCTTTTATGACACTTTTTACGGGTTTATCAGCCCTGTCGCTGAATTTAAATACTCCTTTTCGGGATGTTTTTTCTTCAGGCCTGTTTATGAGTACATCAAGCATATTCCGATTTTTACATTTATGAGCAAATGTAAGAGCCGGTTCAGATCAACTAGTTGGTAATAATACGGTAATCATGATGGTATTAATACATATATAGTATGTGTAAATACAATTATAGTTAAATAGGCATTTTACGATAACTGGTACGAGAGACTCAGAGGCGCAGAGGCAATGCCGAATATTAATATATTAGATTAAAAAACAGTGTTATTGAATTGTTGATTATACCGGGTAAAGAATTCTGTAAGTGCAAAATATCTTTTCCTGTGTTTTTCGATCAATGAGGGATATTTGTGAAAGGATGTTTCAAAAATTTGGAATCTTTTGCCAGCGTTTTCGAGAACCATAGTACCAAGATTTTCTGGTTTAACGCCGCGTTTTAAATATATATCGGCATACCTTAGTATTCCGGTGTAACCCAATGCATCAAGGTCATCGGCAGCTGAAAGAAATAATAACAAAGGGTCGTTATCAGTTGAATTTTTGTAATCCTTAATATCATGATTTTCGATTGCCATCAGAACATTCTGGTAATTAGATTTATTCAGATCATTTTTTATCAGGAATTGTTCACAGAGCCTCCTGCTTTGAGAACCATGTCTGGATCCCGAATCGACTGACATGCCGATATCATGCAGATAACATGCTATAATTAATTTATCGCAAAAACCTTCCTTTTTAATAACATCCTGATTATCAGTGTGCAACAAAAGCTCTTTTGCAAAATTCCAAACACGCCAGTGATGACTGAGATGATGCGACCAGAGCTTTGTATCACCCCAAATTTCAGTAAAAAAGTTTTCGAGTATGCGAAGATATTTTTCTTCTGACCTCAATATCTGATCTGATAAATTCATTCTTTGTTTCTCCTTTGTGTTCTCGTGCGAACTTTGTGTCCTTTGTGGTTAAACATGTCAAAAAACAAAAAAAGCAAAAGACGAAGCCTTTTGCTTTTGAACAGGCTTTAATAGTTTTAAATCAGTCCTTAATCATATTCTGAGCCATATCCAGGATAGTAGTATCGTCAAATGTAACTATTCCCCCACCGGGGCCCTGCTCAAAATGAATACCTACACTTTGTCCCAGGTCAAAATTTCTCCCTCCGAAGTAGTTTCTTACTGTTTCTTCATTCAGATCCAGCTTTTCTGCAATTTTTTTCATACTTCCGGAGGGCAGCTGATCTTTGATCTTCCGGAGTTCATTGAAAGTGATTGTCTTTGCCATGGTTTTATCTTTTTATACATTATTATTATAATCCACATCAAATCCAAAGGTAAACATTAATTTTTAATTAAAAACTTGGCCCCTGCACCCACCATAAAAGAGGGCTAAAACACAAACATTTGTCACAAATATCCTGAATATCTGAAAGTTATGCCCCCTTTAGAGGATCGGGAGGTAGGTTACGAATTATGTACACATCATAATCTCCAAGATATTCAAATCCTGCCTTTTTATACAGGTTAATTGCTTTTGTATTAGTCTTTTGCACCTCAAGCTTCACCTGGAACCCTTTCTTTTTTAAGAACTTCAAAGATTCATCCAGCAGCATTTTTGAAAGACCTTTCCCCTGAAATTCTGGCAATATTCCGAAATGATGAAGATGGATTCTTCGTCCGTCGAAGGTCATCCATGAAGTACCGCATATCTTAGCACTGCTTTTTTCTTCCAGCACAAGAAGCTCGCCACCGATTCTGATGCTATCTTCGATGATCTTAGCATTATCGCCCCTTTTCGGGTTGCCCATGTCTGTCTGGGTCCAGAGATGTGATATCGCATTAAAATCACCTTTATGGTAATCTCTGATAATGAAGTTATTATAAATTATTAAATTCATTTTCCTTTTAATTAAAACCCCCTTCCCAACCTTCCCCCAAGGGGGAAGGAGAGGATTTTAGCTTCCCGCTTTACGGGACGGGAAAGGGGGTAAGACATAATCAGAGTTTGCTCATCAATTCCAAAAACAACTTTATGGCTTTTCTTTTATCATCATTCAGATCGAAATCCATGTTTTTGGTAAGATAGATTAAAAGATCATTACCTCTTATAGTTCCTGACCTGCCATACTTTTCAACAACAGCCGGGATATTCCTGACACCTGTTCCCAGAGCGTCATTAAACTCATGAAGGAATTTTTTTTCGAGCTTCCTGTTTGAGGTCCAGCATGCAAATGCAAAGGGGAGCCCTGTAAAATTATACCATTCCTCTGCCAGATCAATTCTGTATTTAAACTTGTCCTCAAACTCAAAACATTGATCTCCGATTAAAACAACTGCCTCATTTACAGGTATATTCATGAAATCGAATTTCTCAGATGTATTATTCCACCGGAATTTCCGTTTCCATGAATTTTCAGCCAAAATTTTTGCAAGGTTCACTGATGAACGAGACCTGTAGTCGAGATTAATTGTTTTAATCTTTTCAAAAGGGTAGTTGCTTAATAGCATAACAGTCCTGACTTTACCGTATGCACCCAGACAGTAATCTGTAATGATGTGAGATTCCTTCATCAAAGGGAGTGCTGCAACAGGAATAAGGCCGATATCAACCTTTCCGCTGATAAGTTTTTCTGCACAATCAGCCGGATGATCGGTTGTAAGAATTACCTTTTTATCGAATCCGGTTTCTGTCAACCCGAAGATGAATGGATACGTATTTGCATATTTTACTGCTGAAATTCTTATTTTTTCTGCAGACATATAGTTTTATTTCAGAAAATAATAATAACCTAAAATTCAATTTTTTTACAACTTCTAAAATACTATTTTTGTATATATTGTTGTTATAACAAGTAACACAAAAAAAAATATAATGGAATTAAATTCTCTTACTGCCATCTCTCCACTCGATGGAAGGTACAGACAAAAGGTGAATGAGCTTGATCTTTACTTCTCGGAATTCGGGCTTATTAAATATCGTCTGATGGTGGAAATAGAATATTTTATCGCCCTTTGCGATATTCCTTTGCCTCAGCTGAGTGATTTCAAGAGAGATAATTACAAGGTACTGCGTTCAATATATGAGGATTTTGAGATTGAAGATGCTGAAAAAATTAAGGAAAGGGAGAAAATTACAAATCACGATGTTAAGGCAATAGAATATTATCTTAAAGAAAGATTTTTTCATTCGGGCTGGGGTAAGTGGAGCGAGTTTATTCATTTTGGGCTTACTTCACAGGATATTAATAATACCGCGATTCCATTATCAATAAAAGATTGCCTTATTAATATCTATTTCCCGCTTCTGTTTGAACTCCGGGAGGCTCTTGCAACTTTTGCCGAGGAGTGGAAGGATATTCCTATGTTAGCCAGGACACATGGACAGCCTGCATCCCCAACAAAGCTGGGGAAAGAAATTGCAGTGTTCATTGCAAGAATAGATGAACAGTCGAAATACTTCGGACAGATACCATATTCAGCAAAATTCGGAGGGGCTACTGGTAATTTTAATGCGCATAAAGCAGCCTATCCCGACATAGACTGGATATCGTTTGCAGACAATTTTGTCAACGAGGAGCTTGGATTGCAACGATCAAAACCTACCACACAGATCGAACACTATGATAATCTTGCAGCATTATTTGATAACATGCGCAGAATCAATGTGATACTGATAGACCTGGCACGTGATGTCTGGACCTATATTTCTATGGACTATTTCAGACAAAAAATCAAGAAGGGTGAAATAGGATCATCAGCAATGCCGCATAAGATAAATCCGATTGATTTTGAGAATGGAGAGGGTAACCTGGGTTATGCCAATGCAATATTCGGGCATCTTTCTGAGAAGCTTCCGGTGTCAAGACTTCAGCGCGACCTTACTGATTCAACAGTACTTAGAAATATTGGAGTCCCGATTGGACATTCAATACTCGCATTTAATTCAATTCTTAAAGGACTGAATAAGCTTATTGTCAACACTGATAAAATAAACAGCGATCTGGAAAACAACTGGGCAGTTATCGGAGAAGCAATCCAGACTATTCTGAGGAGAGAAGGATATCCCAAACCTTATGAAGCTCTTCTCGAACTGACAAGGACAAATCAGAAAATCACAAGCGAATCGATTCATTCTTTCATTGACAACCTTGATATCAGCGAAACGATAAAAGCCGAACTAAGGGCAATCACACCATTTAACTTTACCGGTTTCTAATCCTAGTTTCACAAGATGAGCAAGTTAAGGCTTCTGCTGAAATATATATCGCCATATAAATGGTCAGCAATAAGAAATATTCTATATAACATTCTGAGTGCTATTTTTGCTCTCTTTTCCTATACCCTTGTAATACCTTTTTTAAACATACTTTTTAACAGGTTCGAGCTACTTTCATCACCCGGTAAATTCCAATTAAATGCCGAGTACATACAGGCATTTGCAAAATACTACTTATCACTTTTTATCGAAAAGAATGGTCCGGTGGGAGCATTGATGATGATAAGCATAGTTTTTATTATAACCTCTATTCTTAAGAACGGATTCATTTTCCTTGCAAATAACAGTATGGCATATATCCGTTCCTGCACTGTCCGCGACCTTAGAAAAAAAATGTATTATAAAGTACTCAAACTCCCATTGTCATTTTTCACCGATGCCAGGAAAGGCGATCTTATGACAAGGATCTCAAATGATGTCCAGGAGATAGAAATCTCTGTAATGTCCTCATTGACAATGATGTTCAGAGATCCAATGTATATACTTATTTTCGTCATTTACCTTTTTATCACAAGCTATCAGCTGACTCTGTTTGCGCTCGCGCTTTTACCAGTCAGCGGATGGCTTATCGGACTGGCAAGCAGAACATTGCGTTCTTCATCATTGCTTGGTCAGCAAAAACTTGGACGACTTCTGTCAATAGTGGAAGAGACTCTTTCGGGTCTGAGAATTGTCAAAGGATTCAATGCTGAAAAAAAGATGAAGGATCAGTTTGGGGCTGTGAACGATCATTATTCCAAGATATTTAGAAGAGTGATCCGGAAATCTTATCTTGCTTCACCGCTGAGTGAAGTTCTCTCGACATTTGTGGTAATGCTGCTCTTATTTGGCGGTGGAATGCTTGCTCTTAAAGGAAATGGCCATATGACTTCAGAAAAACTTATTGCTTTCCTGGTTATCTTTTCACAAATTATACAGCCTGCAAAGAACATAACTACTGCCTGGTTCAGCATTCAGAAGGGAATGGCATCAATAGACAGGATTGACCAGATTCTTGAAGCTGAAGAAAAAATAACCGAAAAGGAGAACGCACTTCCGATAAAAGAATTTAAGGATTCGATTGAATTTAAAGGTGTCTGGTATGCTTATAACAGCGAAGCGGTACTTAAGGATATTAATCTCAAAATTAATAAGGGACAAACCGTTGCCATCGTAGGAAAATCAGGAGCAGGAAAGTCAACCCTTGCCGATCTTCTCCCCAGGTTTATCGATGCTGACAAAGGAAGTGTGCTGATCGATGGGATGGATGTCAGGGATTTGAAAACCACTGATCTTCGTTATCTTATGGGTATCGTCAGTCAACACCCTATCCTTTTCAATACCTCTTTTACCGAAAATATTGCTTTTGGTGTCGATGTCCCTGATATGGATAAAGTTATAAGTGCTGCCCATAATGCTAATGCACATGATTTTATCATGGAAACAGAAGAGGGCTATGAAAACTCTGTCGGAGAATCAGGAAATAAACTGAGCGGGGGACAAAGACAAAGGGTAAGCATTGCAAGAGCAATAATGGCCAACCCGCCGATACTTATACTTGATGAAGCAACATCAGCCCTGGACACTGAGTCAGAACGTCTCGTCCAGGATGCTATATTAAAGCTGATGCAAAACCGGACATCACTTGTGATTGCCCACAGACTTTCAACTATACAGCATGCTGATCTGATTGTAGTTCTCGATGATGGTATGATTGTTGAAAAAGGAACCCATACCGAGCTGATGAATAAGAAAGATGGATTTTATGCAAAACTGCATAGTTATCAGGCAATTTAGAAGAAAGAGGGGGAGAGGGAGAGCGGGAGAGAGGGCGAGAGTGAGAGATATTTTTGATTTTAATTATTTACAAAATATAAATATAAAATGATTCGACGAAATACTATTATTATTTTATTGTCAAGCCTGGTTTTAGCAACAACCACAATAGATGCTCAAAAAGTTAAACACACATTTAAATTCAGCCCAACAGAATTTCTTCTCGATGATCAACCCTTTCAGATAATCAGCGGAGAGATGCATCCTGCAAGAATTCCGGCTGAATACTGGAGACATAGAATCCAGATGGCAAAAGCAATGGGATGTAATACAATTGCTGCATATATTTTCTGGAATTACCATGAATCAGAAGAGGGAATTTATGATTTTTCAACTGGCAACCACAATATTGCTGAATTCATTAAAACAGTTCAGGACGAAGATATGTGGCTCATTCTCAGGCCTGGACCTTATGTTTGCGCTGAATGGGAGCTGGGAGGGATTCCACCCTATCTTCTTCGGATACCTGATATAAGACTCCGGTGCATGGATCCTCGATATATGGCAGCTGTAGAACGATATATTGCAAGGTTAGCTGAAGAAATCAGACCTTTTCTTATCACAAAAGGTGGTCCGATATTAATGTTGCAGATAGAAAATGAATATGGCAGCTTTGGAAATGACCGAAATTATTTGTTACGATTGAAAGAAGTGTGGGCTGCTAACGGGATTGATGTTCCAACATTCACCGGAGATGGACCGACGACATACATGCTTGAAGCTGGATCACTGCCCGGAAGCGCAGTCGGACTTGATTCAGGAAGCTCCCTTGCTGACTTTGAACTTGCTTCTAAAATGAATCCCGGTTTACCTGTCTTCAGCAGTGAAACTTATCCCGGCTGGCTGACACATTGGGGTGAAAAGTGGGCCAGACCTGATACGGCAGAGCTATATAAAGAGGTTAAGTTCCTGATGGAAAATAAGAAATCCTTTAACCTGTATGTGGTACATGGAGGAACAAATTTTGGATTCACTGCAGGAGCTAACTCAGGCAACAAGGGTTATGAACCTGATGTTACATCCTATGATTACGATGCCCCAATAAATGAACAGGGTATTGCCACACCTAAATACATGGTTCTCAGGGAATTAATTGATTCGTATATGCCTAAAGGGAAAAAGCTGCCAAAGATCCCCGATCCTGTCCCTGCTATTGAAATACCATTAATTTTCCCGGCAAGATTTACATCAATATGGGATAACCTTCCACAGCCAGTAAATTCAGTTACTCCAAAAACATTTGAAGAGTATGGTCAGGATTATGGATTTATTTTATACAGGACAGAACTTATCGGCCATAAAAAGGGAAAACTGGTTGTTACAGATATTCATGACTTTGCAACTGTTTTTCTCGATGGGGCATATATCGGCCGTCTAGATCGCAGTGCAGGAATCAATTCCATTAATCTACCCGAAAGTAAAGTCGCCAATCCGGTGCTTGAAATTCTTGTTGAGGGTATGGGACGAATTAATTTTGGTCAGGATCTGATTGACAGAAAAGGCATTACAGAGAGAGTGACTCTTAATGGAATGACTTTAATGAATTGGAGAATATATAAGCTTCCGATGGATTGGAAATTTGTATACGATTTGCGATCATCAGGTAAGGTTATTAATAAACCAGGTATCTTCTTTAAAGGTGATTTTTCGCTTCTGACAACCGGTGATACATATTTTGATATTTCAAATTACAAGAAAGGAATTGTATGGGTGAACGGTCATAATCTCGGCAGGTACTGGGATATTGGCCCTCAAAAAAGGCTTTATTGCCCTGCATCGTTTCTCAAACTGGGTCTGAACGAAATAATAATTTTTGATCTCCTTCAGGAAGAACCGAAGCCTGTCGCCGGAACAACGACAATGGAATGACAACATGACGTAACGGTGCAATGGCGCAATGGCGCAACGGCATTAAGACATTAAGAACATATGATTAAATAATAAGAATATTATGAAAAGAATATTATTGGTTTTTGTTTTAATTACATATACGATTTTATTACAATCGCAGTCGGTCTGGACGAATGTTAAGGAACGCGGAGCAGATCCCACAGGGAATGTAAAATGTACAAAAATTATTAGTGATGTAATAAGTGAATTATC
>JBGOXH010000235.1:0-4681 GCA_041479075.1 Bacteroidia bacterium
ATGTATACACTTTACATTCTTTACAGTGAATCTTTTGACAGATTCTATGTCGGGTATACAAATGATCTGGAAAGAAGGTTATCCGAACACAATAGAAAGAAAGGCAAATTTACTGATGCCGGTATTCCATGGTATCTAGTGTATTCAGAAACATTCGTAAATAAAAAGGATGCAATGGCCAGAGAAAGGTTCATTAAAAGCAAAAAATCAAAAAAACTGATCATTGATCTGATTAACAGCAGGTAGAGTCCCGCAAAGCGGGAGGTACTGGTTCGCGTGTCGCGACAGCCGAAGTGAAACGAAGGCTCATCGGGAAGCCCCAGCTAGATCACCAAGCAGCCAGGAGGCTGCTTTTGTTTTTCCCTCGTATTCCAGAACTGTATTTATTTTGATCAGACCGGTATATGCCTGTTTTTAATTATTGAATTTCCTGTAATTTTAAGTAATCTAATCCGGACTAAATGAGCGAACTCTATTCAAAGGATTAGGTATTCATCAGGAAGCTCACTGAATTAATTCATGCAAACATCGGCAATGAAAACTTCAGTGTAAAAGAGATGGCTCAGGGATTGGGTATCAGCCGTTCAGGACTTAACAAAAGGCTGCACCGGCTGACCCGAAAAAGTGCCAGGCAGTTCATCCGTGAAATCCGTCTCAACAAAGCTTTGGAAATGCTTAAAAACGAGGTATGGACGGCATCCGAAGTCGCGTACAAGATCGGATTCAGCAGCCCCTCCTATTTCAATACATCCTTTCATGAGTTTTTTGGCTATCCTCCAGGGAAAGTCAGAACCGACATTCCGGGCGAATCTTATAAAGAGATATTGAACAGGGAATCCGGGAAAAAGGAAAAATTATTGTCTCTCTTACAATCCGGAAAGGTCAGAATTGCGGGCCTTATCAGTATTCCTGTGATAATCATAATGATATTCCTTATTTTTCAAAAAATCTCCAAAAAAGAGACTCTGGATGATTTATGGCCATCAGAGGGAAAGATCTCCATTGCAGTAATGCCATTCAACAACATGACAAATGACACCTCGCTTGATATTCTTCAGGTCTGGATCCAGGACGAAATAATTTCATCCCTGTCAAATTCCGAGGAGCTCAAAGTAAGGCAGACAGAATCTGTCCGCAAAATGACAGAGAACATGGGTATTACAGATTTTGCATTATTGACACCCAGTGTCGCAGGGTCGATCTCGAGAAAACTTGATGCAAGAATATTTTTGTATGGAAACATTAAGCTTACCGGGTCAGTAATGCGCTTAAGCGCACAGTTGCTTGACTCCAGAAACAGAGAGATCATTAAGACATTCCAGGCTGAAGGGATTATTGAAAACAGGAATTTCTTTCCGGTTATTGATGATCTGTCTGAGGAAGTAAGGAATTACCTGAAAATATCAAAGCTGGCCAATATAGATTTCCACTATAGGATATTAGCAACAACCAGGTCTCCTGAGGCATATGAGTTTTATTTAGCCGGAAATAAAGCATTCTTTAATAGAGATTTCCCTGATGCAGCAAAGTGGTTACTGAAGGCGATCACCATTGATTCAAATTTCGTGGGAGCAATGACAAAACTGTCGTATTCATATTATAATCAGGATCTTTATGAAGAAGCTAAAATCTGGTACAGAAAAACTTCCGGTATTATAGGACAGGCTTCGGTTCCGCAAATAATATACTTTGACCTGCTGAAAGCCACATTATTTGAACCGCCGCAGGAAGAGATCAGAAATGCCCAGCGGCTTCTCGCAATTGATGATCAGCTGCCCACAATGTATTACAGGATCGGCGTCGGCTATAACCAGCTGCAGCAATATGAAAGGGCTATTCCTGAATTTGAAAAGTCACTTGACATAAATAAGAAGTGGGGAACAAGACCTGACTGATCCGGATTATGCTGCTCTGGCCAATTTAGACGGATTTGTAGTCCTGGATACATTAGGAGGATTAATTGTGGTACATACAAGGGAGCAGGCACAACCCTATATAGCAGCCATGAGCAAATGCACTTATTGCGGATCTTCTATCAGTTTTCTGACAGATTATTCCAAAGAAGATACCTGGAAATGTAACTCCTGTCAATCAATTTTCGGATGGGTAGGCAACATACTTCAGGGTCCTGCTACCAATTCTCTCGGGGTTTATGGTGCAGTAAAGCTGGGCAATAAACTTGTCATCACCCTTGACCCATTGTATTAATGATTTAATTGATTATTTCGACAAAACCGGAATCTGTCTGTTTATGGATTCCTCAAGCGAAATAAGGGTCTCAGTCCGCACAATGCCCGGAATATTCTGGATCTTTTCTGTCAGTATATCCTTAAGATGCTCATTATCCCTTGTATAAACTTTAATAAACAAGGAATAATTACCGGTTGTATAATGACATTCAATTATTTCAGGAATATCTTTGAACTTCTTGACTACATCACGGAAATGTCCGGGATGCTCAAGGAAAATCCCGATATAAGCACATGTTTTAAAACCGACCAGTACAGGGTCAACTTTAAACTCCGATCCTCTAATGACACCGATCCTGATAAGCCGCTGAACCCGCTGATGAATCGCAGCTCCTGAAACACCACACTCCCTGGCAACCTCAAGATAAGGAATTCGAGCATTTTTTGTTATAATATCCAGAATTTTCCGGTCAAGATTGTCGATATTTAAATTATCTGTCATAATACAATAATTGATTAATAGATTAAAATAATCTGTTTTTAATTCTATAGAAATTCAAGGAAAAGGTAAAAATAAATATCTGGATTTACAAATTTGTTTGCTCAGGGATTATAAACCGGTTCAATTAAGGAAAATGTCTGATCAGCAGGGTTTATTTATGAATCCGATAATATCCTTTATATCATTGAAACCCTTATTAACAAGGTAATTTTCAATACCTTCCAGTATTTTTACAGATGCTTGCGGATCAATAAATGATGCGGTTCCAACCTGAATGGCAGAGGCACCTACAAGCAGGAATTCAATTGCGTCTTCAGCATTCATAATTCCCCCCATCCCGATTACAGGAATCTTAACTGCTCTGGCAACCTGCCATACCATACGCAGAGCAACAGGTTTAATTGCAGGACCTGAAAGTCCGCCTGTAACGGTGGAGAGTGACGGCTTCATCTTATGAATATCGACTGCTATTCCGAGGAGAGTGTTTATCAGAGATATTGCATCTGCACCTTCCTCCTGAACTATGTTCGCAAATTCAACAATGTTTGTAACATTCGGCGAGAGTTTAACAATAAGCTTTTTCGAACAAACGGCTCTAACTGCTTTTGTGACTTCCCTGGTCGATGCCGGATTTATCCCGAATGCCATCCCTCCCATTTTTACATTGGGGCAGGATATATTCAATTCAATTGCAGGTATATGTTCAAGGTTATTAATCCTCTCAGCCAAAGCAACATAATCATCAATGGAACTGCCATTTATGTTCACAATAACATTAGTATTGTACTGTGACAGCTTTGGGTAGATAATCCTCTCAAAATAATCTATCCCTTTATTCTGCAATCCTACCGAGTTTAACATCCCTGATGGTGTCTCTGCCATTCTGGGATATGCATTCCCTTCTCTTGGTTCAAGTGTAGTCCCTTTGACTATTATCCCTCCCAGCCTTGAAACATCGAGAAAATCATCAAATTCAGAACCGTACCCGAATGTCCCGGAGGCCGTAAGCACGGGGTTTTTAAAGTGAAGATCACCAATATTAAAATCAAGCTTCACCATTTCAGATCATTTGTATTAAAGACCGGTCCATCAGTACATGTGCAGAGATTGCCTTTAACTGTTTCAACTACGCAGCAAAGGCAAGCTCCAATTCCGCATCCCATAAGGTTTTCGAGCGAAACTTCACAATTTATTTTATGTTCAGCCGAGTATTTTGCAACAGCCTTCATCATTAGATCAGGTCCGCAGCAATATATCATATCATACCTAGAGGAGCTTAGTACTTGATGCTCCGTCACTAATCCCTTTTCGCCTCCTGAGCCATCTTCTGTTGTTAAATAAACCTCACCAACTTCAATATATTCATCATATTCAATGATCCGATCCCTGCTTCTGAATCCCAGCAAAATATCAGGATCATATCCATTTTTCTTAAGATATTTTCCAAGAAACAGCAACGGAGCAACACCACATCCGCCGCCGACAAGAAGAGGGCGCTGATCTTTTCCAGGCAAGCTGAATGAGTTACCAAGAGGATAGATTATATTCAGAGAATCTCCCTTTTTAAGCCTCGAAAGTGTTTCAGTTCCTTTTCCAACTATCTGTACAAGAAGCTTAAAGGTGTTCCTGTCATAGTTTACATCGTGTATTGAGAATGGGCGACGCAGAAATGTTTCGGGGCTGTCTTCTACTTTGACCTGAACGAACTGACCTGGCTTCATTTCAGGAATCTGGTCATTACCCTTCAATTCAATAATAAAGAAATCTTTTTTAAGATGCTTATTTTCAATTATTTGAAGGGATTCAATCCGCTTAGCCATCTAAATGATGTTTGCCGCAAATATAGCTTTAATCATGAATTTCATGAAATTTTGGATAGGATTTCATCCTTTATCGGGCCGGCACTGATTTTTTATTCAGGTTCAGGAAAATATTCTTTAAAGCTGTTATCCTTATAGAACCAAACAATTTTTTCGACAATTGGTCTGTC
>JBGOXH010000295.1:0-3471 GCA_041479075.1 Bacteroidia bacterium
ATCTTCTGATCGTCGGTGAAAAAGAGGCTGAGAACAGAACAGTTTCTGTCCGTAAGCAGGGCGAAGGTGATAAGGGGAATATGAAAATTGATGAATTTGTGAATTTTATCAAATCGAAGATCAAAAGCGAACTTGCATTTTAATTGCATAAAATAAATTAAGTATTAACCAAAATTAGGAGGACAGAGTTATAACAGGACCAGTCAGACGAAGCCCCGGCAGGTTTACCCAACCGGCTCACAAAATAAACAACAGGATCACGGCAAAAGTGGTCAGAGTTGTTGGTGATGAAATAGAAGCAGAAGTCATGAGTATCCAGGATGCCCTCAGGCTGGCAGATAAATTGGAGCTCGATCTAGTTGAAATTTCCCCGAATGCGGATCCCCCTGTTTGTAAAATTGTTGATTATCAGAAATTTCTTTATCAGCAGAAAAAGAAGCAGAAAGAGATTAAAGCAAAGGCAGCCAAGATTGTTGTGAAGGAAATAAGATTTGGGCCAAATACTGATGATCATGATTATAATTTTAAACTTAAGCATGCAATAAGATTCCTCGAAGAGGGTGCAAAAGTAAGAGCTTATGTGTTCTTTAAAGGGAGATCAATATTGTTTAAAGAACAGGGTGAAGTTCTGCTGTTACGCTTTGCCAACGACCTTGAGGAATACGGGAAGGTCGAGCAGCTACCCAGACTGGAAGGTAAAAGAATGATCATTTCATTCTCTCCAAAAAAGAAAAAGTAATTTTAATATAATTTTAAAAAATGCCAAAAATGAAGACAAATCCGGGCGCGAAGAAAAGATTCTCGCTCACCGGTACGGGAAAAATCAAACGCAAACATGCATTTAAAAGCCATATCCTGACCAAAAAAGCTACAAAACGTAAGAGAAATCTTACGTATTTCGGCCTGGTCGACAAAGCAGATAAGAAAAATGTTAAGCTCCTGCTGGCAAGCAAATAAGTGTATTACGTGTTGTTAAATTAAATATAGTATTAACCGGATGTTCAGCAGATAAGAGTTCGCCAGTTGGCGAAACGCTGACATTCAAAAAAATGAGTTATGCCAAGATCAGTAAATTCAGTCGCATCGAGGACAAGAAAAAAAAAGGTCCTTAAGCAGACAAAAGGAAATTTCCTCTCACGAAAAAATGTTTTTACAGTTGCAAAAAATACCCTCGACAAAGGTCTGGGCTATGCATATCGCGACAGGAGAAAAAAGAAAGGCGAGTTCAGATCGCTATGGATCCAGAGGATCAATGCAGGTGTTCGTCAGTATGATATGAGTTATTCGGAATTTATAGGTAAGCTCGATAAAAAAGGTATTACCCTTAACAGAAAAACGCTGGCCGACCTGGCAATGAATCATCCCGAAGCCTTTAAGGCAATCGTGGAAAAGGTCAAATAAAAATTGTATTCATATATAAAAAAAGCTGACTCG
This sequence comes from Bacteroidia bacterium, assembly GCA_041479075.1. GTDB lineage: Bacteria > Bacteroidota > Bacteroidia > Bacteroidales > VadinHA17 > LD21. The sequence goes on from JBGOXH010000295.1 coordinate 1,435, forward strand.
TTTTCGATCAGCTTTTTTTTTGGCCTCTCCAATCTCATGTACTCACCCCCTTGATCCCCCTCTCTGCTTGCGCAAAGAGGGGGAAACTGTTTATTTACAATGATTTACACCCCCTTCTTTCCTTCAGGAGAGAAGGGGGCTGGGGGGATGAGTACGTGTAAGAAATTATCTCACCTTCATAAACATTCTACCGTACCTGATCTTCTTAAGTCCTTTGCCTTCCTTGTCGATCGAAAGCCAGATAAACTTTGGTTTGCCAACTACGTGATCTTCAGGCACAAATCCCCAGTATCTTGAATCAGCTGAGTTGTGCCGGTTGTCTCCCATCATCCAGTAATAGTCCATCTTAAAAGTATAGCTGGTTGCAGGTACATTATTAATATAGATTGTGCTCCCTTCGACTCTCAGATCATTTGCTTCATAGACATCTATTATACGCTTGTACAGAGGAAGATTTGCTGTATCAAGTTTTACCGTCACACCTTTGACAGGTATCCAGATAGGACCAAAATTATCTTCATTCCATTTCAGCTTGGGATCATAAGGAAACATGCGAGGATCATACTCACCCTCCCTTGTCAGGAAGGGAGTTACCCTTTTGACATTCGTAAATTTCGAAATTGCTTCGGCATTTTGCTTAGTCAGAGGAAGATAATAGGATGAACTTGAAGCCATTGACTGGTCCGATTTTGAGATATTAAGTCTCTCAAATGCCTTTGGATTAATTGGTGTACCGTTGGTCCATATAATATAAGTAGTCTGTTGTGTTTTATTCTCGGGGACAAGCTTTCCGTTTACATACAGATTAGCCGACTTAATGAAAATTGTATCACCGGGAAGGCCGATACAACGTTTAACATAATTATCCCGCCTGTCCACAGGACGATATATCACCTCATATGTGTCCCGTATTTCTTTTCTTGCTTCAGCAATATAGTAATCTAAAGTTTTGATAGTCTGGCGTCCGGAATTATCGCGTGCCTGCATTTCCCTTGCTGTACCCCTGACTATTTCATAGTAGCTTGTTGCCTGATTTTCAACAACTACAGTATCGCCTTCCGGAAAATTAAAAACTATAGGGTCATTATTTTTAACTTTTCCTAATCCGACAAGCCGTTTATATGGCAGCAGAATAATGTTTGACCATGATTTTCCTTTTATAATCGGCAGTGTATGCTGCGTGAACGGAAATGCTATGGGTGTATTAGGCATCCTTGGACCATAAGACAGCTTACTTACAAAAAGATGATCGCCGACAAGAAGCGATTTTTCCATCGACGGCGTGGGAATGCGATAGTTCTGGAAAAGAAGAATATTGATAAGAGTTACAGCAATTACTGCAAATATCAGTGCATCAACCCATTCAATAAAAGTGCTGTTCTTCCCTTCCCTCTTTTTCCAGAATGTCCAGTTTACCTTCCTGGAAACGTACAAGTCAAAAATTATTCCCAGTCCCAGAAGAAGCCAGTAGTTTCCGATCCAGATAACAACCAGAATATAAATAATAGCAACAATAGCAAACTTTATGTATTTTTCCTGAAAGATCTTATTCATGTCAATTAAGAATTTTGAAGCGGTAAAAGTATAAAATATTATCAGAATCCAAGCACGTCGTTCATAGTGAAGACTCCTTTTCTTTTTTGAATGAATTCTGCTGCGACTACAGCACCTAATGCAAGTCCTTTCCTGCTTTTAGCTTCATGTCTCAGACTAAGGTTGTCAATCTCGGAATCCCACAAAACCGTATGCGTCCCGGGAACAGCACCTTCACGTACTGATCTGATTGGTATCATCCCTTCAGACTTATCCTTTTCAAAGCACCATCCTTTATACGCATTATGCTGATTTTTAATTCCTTCAGCAAGAGTTATAGCAGTCCCGCTGGGAGCATCAAGCTTTTTTGTATGATGAATCTCTTCAATTGAAACCGAATAATTGTTGTAATCGCACATCTGTATTGCAAGTTCGCTGTTGAGACGGAACAGCAGGTTGACACCAATGCTGAAATTTGATGTATGAATAAATGAAGTGCCGTTA
>JBGOXH010000038.1:0-15160 GCA_041479075.1 Bacteroidia bacterium
AAGTTTATTTCTTCAGCTTAGATATGATTGCATCTGTCATCTGAACTGTAGAGGCAGCTCCATTCTGAATCACTTCAGGTCTTCCTTGCATCCTCATCATATCATAAGTTCTGATCTTACCCTCAATTATAACATCAGCAATTGCTTTTCGAATTGTCTGGCAGATTGCTTTTTCGCCAAGATAATCGAGCATCATGCAGGCCGATTCGATCATGGCTATGGGGTTTACTATTGATACTTCAAAATCTGCATACTTCGGAGCAGAACCATGAGTCGGTTCAAAAACAGCAATTCCATCCGACGAGAACTGTGCACTGCAGGCAAATCCCAATCCGCCTATCAGTCCGGCAAAACCATCGGAAGCAATATCGCCGAACATATTGCCGGCCACAATAACTTCATAATCCTCAGGATTTTTTGTAAGCCACATCATCTGGGCATCAATATTGGTATTAATCAGCTTTATATCAGGAAACTGATTTTTCTGAATCTCTTTGGCCAGCTTCCACATAAGTCCTGATGTTTCCCTTATGACATTTGGTTTTTCGCAGACAGTAACTGATTTATAACCATTTTTTTTTGCATGCTCAAAAGCAGCGATAAGTATCCGTGAAGTAGCTTTTTTAGTAAATATCCTGGTTGATATTGAAAGCTCTTCCACAGGCACCTGCCCGAAGTTTTCCCTGAATTTAGGATGGATCAGAAATGCCTGATAGACTTTTTCCGGTGGATTTGTCCATTCCACACCCGAGTAAAGACACTCTGTATTCTGCCTGAAGATTACAACATCTATAAGGGGTTCTTCTATTGTATTCCCCTTTCCTCTTTTAATAAAATTCAGAGGATTACCTTTATACGATTTGCATGGGCGGACACAAATATCAAGGTTAAAATATTGCCGTAATCCGACAATCGGGCTTGAGTAAATAAAACCCTTCCCCTGCAAAGAGGGATCCAGCTCCGCTTTGGCTTCATCATTTGGCTTTGAAGTTATTGCCCCGAAAAGTGCAATTTTATGTTTTTCAATAAGTTCCAGAGTCCTCCTTGGTAAAGGATTTCCTTCTCTCCTCCAAAACTCCCATCCGATATCTCCATGAACGTATTCTGCATCAAACCCTGCTGCATTCAGAACTCTGATTGCCTGTTCAAGTACAATGGCTCCGATGCCATCACCTGGTAAAACTATTATTGTACGTTTTGCCATATTCAGAATTAATTATGTCCTCAGTAAAAATAATCAAAATTTGTCTTGTCGTTAAAATTGGTTTGATTTTAATAATCTCACGATGATCTAAAAAAGCAGTACATTTGCCGTTCATTAACCAAGCAGTATGAGCGTATTATCCCAGCTAAAACCAACTCTGGTCTGGCAATATTTCGAAGAGATCTGTAAAATACCACGTCTTTCTAAAAATGAAGGAAAGATCAGAAAGTATCTCATTGATTTTGCAAGGGATAATAATCTGGAATCAAAGGAGGATAAAATCGGGAATATACTGATAATCAGGCCATCTTCTCCGGGTATGGAGAACAGGAAAACAGTTGTTCTTCAGAGCCATCTGGATATGGTGGGTGAAAAAAATGCTGATTACCCGCATGACTGGTCAAAAGATCCCATAATTCCTGTTGTTGAAGGAGGATGGGTTGCTACAAAAGGGACAACTCTCGGTGCTGACGATGGTATGGGTATTGCATCACAGCTGGCAATACTTACTGATAAAAACCTTAAAACCGGTAAAATAGAATGCCTCTTTACTGTCGACGAGGAATCCGGAATGACAGGTGCAATAAACCTGAAGCCAGATTTTTTCAGCGGAAGGATACTTTTAAATCTTGATTCAGAAGATGAAGGAATTCTTTATATCGGATGTGCAGGAGGAATGGACACCGTGGGTACCATGATTTATAAACCTGAACCCGTAGCAAAAGGAATGGCAGCCCTTGAGATTTCTTTAACAGGTTTAAGGGGTGGTCATTCAGGCGATGAAATTCATAAGGGATTCGGTAATTCAGTCAAGATAATGAACAGGCTGCTCTGGAATCTTTCAAATCAGTTTCAGATATCTCTCAGTAAATTTAACGGAGGGAACCTGCGTAATGCAATACCAAGGGAAGCATCCGCAACAATTGTTGTAAAAAAATCATCTGTCAATCTTATTCTAAAATGGATAGGAAGCTTCTATTCTACTATTCTTGAGGAGTTTAGAGATCTGGAGAAAGATCTTAAAATTTCAACAAAAAAGAGTGAGCTTCCACTCACTGTTATGGATAAGGAGAGCCAGAACAGGCTTCTCGCCTCATTGACTTGTTGTCCTCATGGGGCGATAGCATGGTCAAAGGAGATGGACGATCTTGTTGAGACCTCTACAAATCTGGCATCTGTAAAATTCGAAGACAGAACAATTAAAATAGTGACAACACAGAGAAGCTCCATCGAATCATCCAAACATGATGTAGCCGCTATGGTCGAAACCTGTCTCAATCTGGCCGGAGCAGAGGTTATTCATTCACAGGGTTACCCTGGCTGGAGACCGAACATGACATCGGAGATATTGAAGATCACCCTTAATTCATATAAGAAGCTTTTTGGCAAAATGCCAAATGTAAGAGCAATACATGCCGGGCTTGAATGCGGGCTCATTTATGAGAAATTCAAAGGAATCGACATGATCTCTTTCGGACCGACAATAAGGGGAGCTCACACGCCTGAAGAGAAAATTGAAATCAAGACAGCCCAGATGTTCTGGGACCTGCTTCTTGATGTAATCAGCAATATTCCTCTGAAATAGGAATTCCATAATTTCTTTCTACCAGCTAATCACAGGCGAAGAACTCATCTTTGCCTGCAGCACATATTGGACATACATAATCAGCAGGAAGGTCTATAAAGGCAGTACCAGGCTCAATTCCATTTAAAGGTTCGCCAACAACAGGATCATATATATATCCGCAAATCTCGCATTTATACATCTCCATAACAACCAATTATATTGTTTTAATTTTTCTTACTACATCTATTACGGTTCCATCAACCCATTTGATTGCAGCAACTATTTTGTCCTCAAATTGAGCTTTTTGAGGTTTACCGCAAATTTTTTCAGCTTCATCCTTCAATTCCTTAATTGTCTTCAGCGGCAACCCGCTTCCTTTCATCTTCTTAATCAGATCTTTACGCAGCGGATTAATTGCAATTCCCCTTTCGGTAATTATAACATCAATAAGTTCACCCGGTCCGCAAAGAGTTGTAACCTTATCAACTATCACCGGTATCCTGTCACGGAACAGAGGTATCGGCAAAATAACATTTCTGGCATGCAGACAATTTTGCCAGCCGCCGATGCCATGAAGAAGGTAACCATCAGAATGAGTCACAACATTGCCATTAAATTTAAGGTCGACCTCGGTTGCTCCAAGGATCATTATATCCATCATGCTTGTCAGGTTGCCTTTGGAATGAAAGTTATATGCATTGAATACAGGATAAGGAATATGATTTTTGTTATTCTCCACTGACCTGACAGCATCGAGGTCAAATGCCTGTGCATCAAGAATATAGCCCATTTGTCCCTCTTCAAGCATTTTTACCATATATTTTGTGCTGCCACCAAAACCAAATTTTGATTTCCATCCTTTTTGTTTCAGAATCTGATGCACAAAAACCGCGATTGCAAGTGAAGTTCCTCCTGCACCTGCCTGCATTGTTACTCCATCCTTCAGAATGCCCGACTTTTCAAGAAATGAGGCAGTAAGTTCTGCAATAAGAAGCCTGTCGGGGCTTTTTGTAACCTGGGTAGTGCCTGAAACAATCTTTTCAGGTATTCCAATTTTATCCACAACTACCACATAATCAACATAATTACCTTCTATTTCCATTGGATAACATGGGAAGTCGATGAGATTATCTGTAACAACTATAACTTTGGATGCATACATGCTGTCGGCTTTAGCATAGCCAAGAACCCCGCATGAAGAATTTCCTCCTGTTCCTTTGGCGTTGCCAAATGAATCAGCAGTCGGAGCCACAAGAACTGCTATATCGATTTTTACTTCACCATCCTGTATCGCCTGAACCCGTCCACCATGAGATCTCAGGACCGCTGTTCCTTTCATTTTCCCTTCTGACACAAATCGTCCGAGAGGACCATTCATACTTCCTTCGATCCTGTTAATTGTACCATCTTCCAGGTATTTGATTACAGGATCGTTACACGGGAAAGAAGCAGAAGGAAACCAGACAAGATCCTTCACTCCCATCGCTGATGCCAATTCAAAAACCTTGTTGCTCATGAGGTCGCCATCTCTCAAATGATGATGAGTGGAGATTGTCATACCGTTTCGAAGCCCGCATTTGCGGAGAGCTACCTCGAGCGATTTAACTACCTTATTGCCATTACCCGGATAATCAGAACAGGTCGGTATGGGCGGTGAATATTTCCGACCTTGAGGTCTGTACTTTCCTACTCCTTTAAAAGGTACAGCAGGTTGTCCATTAATCTCCAGAGGAACCGATCTTCCTGCTGCATTAATTATAGTCTTGATTGCCATATTAATAAACAATAACTTAATTAACCTCTTTTGAACTGGCTTCTTTTCTCCATTTTTCAGATAATTTGTTGAGCAGGAGAGCCAGATCGATTATTTTCTGAGCTCTTGCAACGACAGGCGGATCTATCATTTTTGATCCAAGAGCTACTACTCCAAGTCCCTTCTGTCCTGCTTCTTCAAATGCAAGCACGATCTTTTTCGACTTTTCAATTTCTGTTTCATCCGGCGCATATCCCTGATTTATAACAGCAATCTGCCTTGGATGAATACATCCCATTCCCTCAAAACCCAATGCTTTGGAATTAAGAACATTCTGTTTTAAAGCTTCCATGTCGCTCACATCAGAGAATACAGAATCTATTGGTTGTATCCCTGCAGCCTTTGCAGCAACAATCAGTCTGGTTCTGGCATATAATGACTCCCTGCCCTCAACAGTTCTGGCGACACCCATATCGGCCGTAAAATCTTCAAGACCGATTACTATTGCAACAATATTTTCTGAAGCTTTTGCAATTTCAAATGAATTTTCAACACCCAGAGCACTTTCAATAATCGGCATCAGGAATACAGTGTTCCTTATTTTCAGCTTTTTTCTTATCGCATTGATCTCTGTTTCAATTCTTTTTACCTGATTTGCCGACTCACATTTCGGAATCAAAATAATGTTAACATTATGAGGTACAACATAACGCAGATCTTCCAGACCTGTTTTACCCTGGTTTATTCTGACCATTCTCTCTGCACCACGGAAGTCAATCTGTCGCAGTGCATTGCGGACAAGTACTCGTGCTTCATCTTTTTTATCCGGAGCAACTGAGTCTTCAAGATCAAGTATTATTCCATAAGCGGAATGGAGTCCTGCATTTATCATCAGGCTTGGTGTATTGCCCGGAAGATAGAGTCTTGAAAATCTTGTTCTGTCCCTGGTGGTTGAATACCTGTTTTCACTGATCATTTCAGGAAGGAATTCCGGATCAGTTTTTACCAGCTTTTTAACAGCAGCTTCGAGCCGGGCAGAAATAACGAACGGAAGTGCTCCTGAATCATTTATTCTCAGTACTGCATTTCTGATCTTGTAGAAAGTCAAAATCTCGTGACAAAGATTTATTATTGATTCGCCGTAAAGAGTTTTGACTTTCGATACCAGATCAACAACAATCCCTCCCTTCCCTTTCAGTTCAAGTGTTATTTCACAGTCAGATCTTACCTTAGGTCCCGCATTACCGACAGTGGCTACCTTTTTGTTCATAATTTCAATTATTTATTTTAAACTTACTTTCTTTTATCTTCACAAATCTCAATCAGAACGCCTGATGTAGATTTTGGATGCAGGAAAGCAATATCGAGACATTCCGCACCTTTTCTTGGTTTGGCATCAATAAGATTAACTCCCTGTTTTTCTGCATGTTTCAATTGCTCCTCAATGTTTTTTACTGCAAAAGCAATATGATGTATTCCTTCGCCCTTCTTCTCAATAAATTTACTTATTGGACCGTTTGGATCTGTTGATTCCAGCAATTCAATTTTAGTTTCCCCCACCTTGAAAAATGCAGTCCGGACCTTTTGTTCCGCAACCTCTTCAATATTATAACACTTCAATCCGAAGACTCTTTCGTAAAATTCAATTGCAGATCCGAGATTACTGACGGCAATTCCAATATGTTCAATATGTGATGGTTTCATATTTTTAAAGTTGAATTTTTAAGCAGCGACATTGATTATTAATTTATGGTTGCTATTATCCCCTTCCCTACCTTCCCCCAGGGGGGAAGGAGTTATTTTTTCATTTCCCCCTTGGGGGAAAATGAAAGGGGGTAGATCTTCTAACAAAATTAGCTGATTATTACGACTCAAAGCAAATAAATATCATGTTTTCATGAGATATCACATACTTCAGGAAGTCGCAGGATATTAAAATGGGAACTCGACAGGGGTTTCGATATCAGATTTCTGATTCTCAGGTTTTTTTGCAGCCTGGTGAACGGAATTCCCATCTACATAAATTGCTTTAAACGGTGTTGTCGGGCAGGCGAATTCGCAATGTCCGCAGCCTATACAGATATCAGTGTCAACTTCAGGGATTACAAGGTTGCCTTCATAAGGGATCATAGAAGTTGCTTTGGTCGGACAAGCTTCAGAACATGCTCCGCAGGCAGTCTTTTCAGTTTTTACAATGCAGTTGTCCTTTATAAAGTTTGCTTTACCGATTTGTGTCAGTTTTTTTGCTTCAAGAACTAAAGGATGCAGGGCATATGTCGGGCAAATTTCAGTGCATTTCGTACAATTATATGTACAGAAGCTTTTATGATAATCCATTACCGGCTGCATCATTCCTGTCACTCCATATTGTAAAAGAGCAGGTTGCAGCACACTGTTAGGACATATTGAGATACATAGCGAGCATGCTGTACAATCAATATTGAAATTCGCAATTGAAACTGCACCCGGAGGACAAATCGGTGTTGTCTTATTCTCTTTTACCGTAGAAGGTTTTTTAGGAACAGGAGTTTTTTTATCCTGACTTTTAATAATCTGAGGCAGTCCCAGCAATAACAGCAGAGAGCTTGCTATAAATTTACGCTTATCGACATCTGTTTCGTGTGACTTTCTTTTCAGCTTAACTATTCCATAAGAGATCGCCTTTTCGGTGCAGTTGTTGATGCAGTTAAAACAATCGACACACCTTGACACATCAACATGATTCTGAAGAAAATCGAAGCATGTAGATTTGCATCCTAATGAACATCTGCCACACCTGGTGCACTTACTTTCATCTAATTTGATCCTCAATATTGATACTTTTGAGAGAAGCCCAAGCAAAGTACCAACCGGACAAATCATGTTACAATAGAGGCGCCCTTTCATAAAGGATAGAATACCAACAAGGAGGAAAAACAGTACAGGTATAGAATATGTAAGCAGCGGAAAACCTTTAACAGTAATATGATCAAGTGTATAGATATCAAACTTATGGAGAATACCGGCCAGAAAATTGTTAATTATGATTATTGTCGGCTTTATAAAAAATGTCATAAACCTGCCGAAGATACTGTATGGATCAAGTAATGTAAGTAGATATACACCCCATACAATGGTAACGATCAGTGTAGCCGCGAGAAGAGAGTATCTGATTATTGTAAAAGGTTTCTTAAATCCAAACCTTCTGAATTTCTTCCTGACACGGCCTCCGATTCTGCTGAAAAGGTCCTGGCCAATGCCAAGAGGACATAAAAACGAACAATATGTTCTGCCTGTGAGAAAGGTAAGGATCAGGACAGCAAAAAAACCTGCAGTAGCCAGAATTCTCAGATCATAAAACTTTAGAAATGAAGGGATAAACTGCAGATATAGCAGAATATTTACATATTTAACAGGAATTAAATTTTTAAAATCAATAAATACAAGGAAAAAGCAGATTAAAACCAGCGCTGAAAAAAGGATACGGAATTTTCTCAGGAAAGGCGACCTCATCGTGGATTACATTTTAATTCTTTTAATATTGAGTGACTCCAGCTTCATGTTTCCCAAACCCATTTTATAGGCAATTGGGATATATTCTATCCTTTCAGTTTCAACGCCAAGCATTTTCGCAGCTGCAGCATCACCTGCAATCCAGTCAGCAGTGATAATCTGGGATTTCATTTGGACTACATCTTCCTTTGAAACTCCCTGGGGGCCGTGCTTGACCATAACATTATAACAATCAATTACATTCAGTGCAGGCTTCTTTTCAAATAAAGCATAATCTGCAATACACTGATGCAGGTTGTTTGAATGCCAGTAGCCTCTGTCCCAGACAACACCCATCATGTTTTTCAGACAGCATGTCATTCTTGTTGAATCATGATCTTTTAATACAGGCACATTGATAAAAACATCTGTATCAAGAAGAAGCTCATGAACCTTGGCATTTTGAAGCTTCACTCCACCGGGTATCTCAATCTGTTGATAATAACTTTCAGAATTACCCGGAACTACTTTGGCTCCTGCGCTTTTAGAAGCCTTTTCAATGCCGGAATTTTTATAGCAATTTACCCAGTTATCACAAGTATGATCGAATACATAAACTTCCTTTGCTCCGGCTTTAAAACAATGTTCAATAATCCTTTTCACAAGCAAAGGATTGGTATTTGCCGCCAGCTCAGGAATTACATCCCATCCGATATTTGGTTTGACCAGGACTTTCTGACCCTTCTGAATGAATGAGCTCATTCCTCCAAGCTCCTGAATTCCAATATCGAACATCGCTTCGGGAGTGCCTCCCATTACAGCAATCATATCATATTTTACATTAACAGAAGGAACTGCCCATAATTTATCATACCCACCAAGGCTAAAAGCTGCCCCTGCAACCAGACCGGCTCCAGCTGATTTTTTAAGGAAATCTCTTCTTTTCATGATTCCAACTTGCTTATTTTTTCAAATAACATCAAGATAAGTGCCGAAAAGTACAATTTTTTTTTGTTTTTCCGTCATGAATATGAATGACAGTTTTCTATATTAATCAAATCATAGTAATGTGCTTTGTTCTTTTTCCAGATTTCATGTACTCACCCCCTTCTTTTGGGACTGTCGAAAAAGTCATGTTTCACCCCCAAACCCCCCAAGGGGGGCTTTTTAACTCTCTGTTTTTCAGTAAGTCCCCCTGGGGGGATTTAGGGGTAGATAGTAAAAGAGGGACTTTTTCAACAGCCCCAATTGATTTATTTAAAATAAGATAACACCCCCTTCTTTCCGCCAGCTGGCGGAGAGAAGAAGGCTGGGGGGATGAATACATGTTGAAAATAATGAAGGAGGGTAGAATAATGAGTTAAATACTATCTTAGCATTTTATTGCTAATTAAAGTTTTTACCATTATTTAATTTCAATTGTGTTGGTTTTACCATATCGCAAAACATGAAAATCCTATTTTACGATTGTTTCTCAGGTATAAGCGGAGATATGAATCTCGGTGCAATGTTGGATCTTGGCGTTGATAAATCATTCGTGATAAATGAGCTGAAAAAACTCAATCTCATGGGATGGAAGCTTTTAGCGGAGAAGGCTCAAAGGCATGGGATTTTTGGTACAAAGGTTACAGTCAAACAGACACGCTCTGAACGAACTCTAAGGCATCTGGCTGATATTGAAAAGATTATAGATAAATCGACACTCGATAACCAAACAAAGAAATTAAGCAAAAAGATATTCAGGAAAATTGCAGATGCCGAAGCTCTGGTTCATGGAATTCCTGTCGAAAAAGTCCATTTTCACGAGGTGGGAGCTGTCGATTCAATAATTGATATTGTCGGAGCTGCAATCTGTTTTAAGGCACTGAAAGTTGATGCTGTTTATGTATCAGCAGTAGAGCTTGGCAGCGGTTTCGTCAAATGTGAGCATGGAAAGCTGCCGGTACCAGCTCCTGCAACTGCTGAAATTATGAAAGGTATCCCTGTCGGGAAAGGAGGAGTCGATTTCGAAGCAACCACACCCACAGGAGCTGCTATCCTGGCAACTCTCGGGACAAATTTCGGAATATCAGCTTCATTTAAGATTGAAAAAACAGCCTACGGTGTCGGGCAAAAAGATCATCCGGATGTTCCAAACCTGGTGCGTGTATTTCTTGGAGAAGCTGAAGAAAATCAGGGAGGTCACGATGCTCTGCTTATTGAATGCAATATTGATGACATGAATCCGGAATTTTTTGAAAATATATCTGACAGATTATTTAATGCCGGAGCTTCAGATGTATTCATTTCAAATATCATTATGAAAAAAGGGAGACCTGGTAATGTACTGAATGTTATATGTGAAACGGGACATGCTGAAATTATGAAAGAAATAATTTTCACTGAATCTACTTCAGTGGGCATCAGGACGTTTCCTTTTAAAAAAGATACGCTGGTAAGAAAATTTGAAACTTTTAAAACAATATATGGAAAGGTTACGGTAAAACGTTCTTTTTATAAAGGTAAAGAGGTTTCATATAAGCCGGAATATGATGAATGCAGGAAAATAGCTTCTGAAAAAGGCATTCCGGTGAAAGAGGTTTACAACAATATTATGGTTTCGATTGTTAGTATTAAAAAACAAAAATGACAGAAACCAAATCAACGAAGCTTAATTCAATTTTGAGAGACCTCAAGTCATCTGTTATTGCATTTTCGGGTGGGGTCGACAGTTCTTTTCTTGTTCACAGGGTTAAATCACTGGATATTCCCAAGGTGATTGCAGTTACAATCAAAACTTCTTACATACCGGCTCGTGAGATTGATGAAGCTTGTGAATTTGCAGCCGCACAGGGTATTGATCATAAAATAATCAATATAGAATTCCCGGAAATAATAAGACACAATCCATTGGAAAGGTGCTACTTATGCAAAAAAACTCTATTTGCTAAAATAATCGAATTTGCAGGTGAAAATGGTTATAAACATATTCTCGACGGAACAAATGCTGACGACACAGAGGAATTCAGACCGGGCCTCAGGGCATTAAAAGAATTATCGGTAAGAAGTCCTCTGGCAGAAGCCGGACTTACAAAGAAAGATATAAGAGAGCTATTGTATAAATCAGGATTCTCATTTCATGATAAACCTGCGATGTCTTGTCTGATGACCAGGGTCCCTTATGATACTGAAGTAAGCGAGGGTATGCTCAGAATGATCGAAAAAGCTGAAGATTACTTGTTCGAGAAAGGATTTCCCGGGGCAAGAGTAAGGATGCACGATAACATTGCACGAATTGAATGTATTCCTGGTTATATGGAAAAAATGATTAATGATCCTGACAGAGAATTAATAATAAAGAACCTGAAAGAAATAGGATTCAGATATATATCTTTGGATCTGGAGGGTTACAGAACAGGAAGTATGAATCCGGAAACCAGAGGAAGATGACTGGCAAAGAAGTTGAAAAATTGCTGAAGGATGTCCAGGATGGCAATAAAAGTGTTGAAGAGGCGCTTGAGATCCTGAAGAACTTCCCGTATACAGACCTGGGATTTGCAAGAATTGATCATCACCGCGAGATGAGAACAGGTTATCCGGAGATAATTTATTGTGCAGGTAAAACAAAAGAACAAGTCAGGGAGATTTTCCGGGTAATGATTGAAAAAGAAAATAATGTCATTGGTACAAGAGCGAACCCGGAGATGTATGAATCTGTCAGGAAGATATGTCCTGAAGCCGTTTACTTCCATGAGGCAAGAATCATTTCAGTCCAGAACAAAAAGCCGGATATACCTGATACCAGCATTGCGGTAATTACAGCAGGCACTTCCGATATTCCTGTTGCTGAAGAAGCTGCAATTACAGCTGAACTCCTTGGTAATAAAGTACTTAGGATCTATGATGCAGGTGTGGCAGGGATACACAGGCTTGTTGACAAGCTGCCCGAAATCAGAAGCTGCAGAGTAATAATTGTGATTGCCGGTATGGAAGGCGCCCTGGCCAGTGTGGTAGGCGGACTTGTTGATAAACCGGTAATTGCAGTTCCAACCAGTGTGGGATACGGAGCCAATTTCGGAGGAATTTCAGCACTCCTTGCCATGCTCACCAGCTGTTCAGCCGGAGTGACTGTTGTTAATATTGATAACGGATTTGGAGCCGGTTTCTCGGCAAGCATGATCAACAGGATGAAGTGACCCTGATAATATGTCCGGCAAAATTTATCTTTCAACCGCGTATTTACCTCCTGCAGAATACTTTGCTTATTTAGTTGAAGCCGATGAGGCAATGATTGAAAAAGAGGAAAACTATCTGAAACAATCGTACCGTAATCGCTGTTATATTCTTTCTGCATCCGGGCCGCAGGTTCTCACTGTACCGGTTTACCTTGGAAGCTTCCACAAAACACCAGTTAAAGATATCTGCATAGATTATTCAAAAAGGTGGCAGCAGATCCATCTTGGAGCAATTGTTTCTTCGTACAGCTCATCGCCTTATTTCCAGTTCTATTATGAAATAATTGAAAAAGTCATCCAAGCCGATTTTAAATTTCTCCTCGATTTGAATATGGAGCTTCTGCAAGCACTTCTAAAAATATTAAGAGTAAATACTAGGATTGCCTGCACAGCTGATTTTAAACCTGTTACAGGAACAGAAAATGATTACAGATATAAAATCAGTCCTAAAAAGAAATCTGAGTATTCAGCAAAAAAGTACCTGCAGGTTTTCGATTCTGATAATGGATTTGTACCGGGCTTAAGCATCATTGATCTGGTTTTTAATACCGGCCCGGAGGCAATTAAATACTTATAGTTGTTCACAGTACCGGATAAATAAAAAAGGCTGCTCTTCTTAAAGCAGCCTCTTTACAAGGAAGTCAAACAAAGTATTAATAACCAAATTTATAACCGAAAGTAACTATAAACATATTTCTGTGAATGCTCATACTCGACATTGCAGTGACCACATTAGGATCGGATCCATATTGATATAAAATATATTTTTGTGGATTTATAAGACCTGAGTAACCAAAATCAATATATACATTTTGTTCTCTGAATCCTATTCCGGCAGAAAAGGAATCGTAGTCGATATTATCATTTATATCGCCTTTTTTATATGCCTTTCCATAATAACTATAACCACCTCTGAAGTAAAGTCTCCCTAATCTTACCTCTGTACCTATCCTGAAGTTATGGACTGAACCAAGATTGCTTTTTATTGTATCATTTTTCCCGGTATAATCAAAATTGTCTCCTGTTTCTGAAAATTTTGCCATCCCATAGTCTGCAAATTCATATTCGGCACTGAATACAGCAAGCTTTTTCAATTGATAAGCGACACCTACAATAGCTTTAAACGGAGTAGTTAAAGCATAACTGTACCTGGTAGGATTATTAATTGCTGGTGGTATATAATTACCCTTTTGATGAGCTGTAATTTCGTCATGTACATATTCATTAATTCTGTAATATGTCGGTGAATGAAATGCAAGCCCTATCCGCAGCGGTTCAATAGGTTTGAATATAGCTCCCAGCTTAAGTGAATAACCTGTTCCTTTATCCGAAAAATAATAGTTATAAACGAAATCTGTATACTGAGATGGCAGATCCTTATCAGTTGCTTCAAGATGCTCGTATTTACTTTCATAACTAATTTTTGAGATCCCTAAGGTTAATCCCAGAAAAAGCTTGTTGGAAAAGTTTCCCGCTATTGAAATGGCGTGCTCACCTGTATAACCATCTGATGTAATTATTCGCTTGATGGTTTGCCCGTATATTGATGGAAGACTATCACCCCAGTAAGAATAAATTGTTCCATAGGAATCGGAAACACCTGAAAGAGTATCAATTATCAGTACCTGGTTTGCCAGAAATGCATCAAAGAGTTTATTTGACTGGCCAAGACCGGACTTTGTATATCCCTCACTTATATATGCCCAGTAATCTGCCAGAGAGCTATTCTCGCTGATACCCTCTATAACGATAGATTGATTCAGATTGCTGGTCCTGTTAAAAGAGTATCCGAAATTAAGGTTAATCAATCCGGTTTCTGAATTTTTGTTAATAAGATTTAGAGCTATTCCAGCCTGGCTCAGAGTAAAATCATAAAGGTAATCCTGTGAATTGTTGTCATTAAAGTTTGTGAGTGATTTATAATGGAACAGCATTGGTGATATTGATATTTCTGATGATCTGAATACTCCTAACCCTGCAGGATTCTGGCTAAGAACTGAAAGATCTCCTCCAAGAGCTGTAAAAGCTCCACCCATTGACATGAACCTGGCAGTTCCATTATAAAAAACCTGTGAATATCTTAATGCATCGTCGACATTCTGGGAGAAGGTTCCAGTTGTTATCGACAGCATAATTCCTATGATTAAGTTTAATTTTTTCATACTTGTAAGTTTTTTATAAAACTCCCAACACTCCAAAGAAAGAATGAACAAAAACTACAGGCAAAATAACTTTACTTCTTTATCTTCTTCCAGAGCTTGAGGAACCACTGGAAACCTCGCGTGAAGAAGAACCGGATGATGAACCGGATGAATAACTAGAACCACCACTAGAACTTCCGCTGTTTGAGGGACTACTGGATGAATAACTTCTTGGCTCACTGCCGCTATAGTTTCCGGAGCCTGAAGATGATCTTGGGCTGCCAGAATTGCTTCCAACACTCGATCTTGATGGAGCCGAATAGCTTCTCGAATTATTGTAAGAAGGAGTCGTTCTGGTCTGTCCCGGAGAGACAGATGAATTGCTTCTGATATTATTATTGGTGGCTCCCGGATATGATTGAGAACGACCCGAACCTGATTCATTACCAACCCTGCTGTTATTGTATGAAGGTCTGGTTGGCATCCGTGGATTATTGTAACTTGGCGTATAAGTTCTGTTTACTCTATTATAATCAGGCCTAGAAATAGTTGTACTTTTTGTAGTTGGGCTATTAACATTCCGGTTATCAATTTGTTCGGATTTACTTTGATTTGTATATGGCAGCCTTGAGGTGGCTGAAGAAGATGCAGCTCTCCTGGTATCAAGACCAACAGTCTGAGTTCCGGTTGCAGACCTTCTTTGTGCTCCTGATACTAATCCATTAGAAAAATAACCGTCTCTCCTCGACGATGCTGAAACAGGTGATGGAGTGTTCCACCTTGATGAAAAATTGCTTTGCCTTTCTCTTC
>JBGOXH010000076.1:0-10933 GCA_041479075.1 Bacteroidia bacterium
AATAATTCGGGTGATACAGGAGATTTAATTTTTATTTCTGTTAGAATCCTTGTAATAAAGTTAATACCGCTCTTTCTGGCTTCATGCTTACCGTTTACGATCCAGTTATCTCCATCTTTAATCAGGATCAGTTTTTTCCCTTCATGCAAGAATTCAATTCTGGTTATCTCCTTTTTTGGTTCTGCGGCAAATGAGCTCTGGCTCTTACCGAAAGGTGACCGGCTTTTAAAAAGGAAGACAAGCACCAGAAGCAGAATTAACAGAACAGATAACAAAATATTTCTGATAATCAATTTATTCATTATCAACACTTTGTATATATCCTTTTTCTAATGAACCCGTAAATAATTCCTGCTAAGATGACAATAAGAAGAGGTAAAGTAATATTTATGAGCTGCCACTTTAATCTTTCCGTCTTGATCCTTTGCTTATCGAGTAGCCGTAATTTCATCTCTCTCGATCTAAGCTCCATAAGACCATTATTATCAACAAGATAATTCATGCAATTGATAATGAAGTCTCTGTTACCGAAGATTTGCCCCGTATATTTATCCTGACCAAGAATTGAAGGGATTGCTTTGTTTCCCATCCTGCTTACTTCATTCCTTATTATATCTCCATCGGCGACAACTATCATTTTAGTCTCCTTGCTTGAGGTTTTCAACTTAAAGCCCGGATCATTGACCATGTTATTTATCATCCTGTTTTTAAATGCAGAAGGAAATATTCCTTCAAGCAAAAGTGCCGCAGAAAGACCCGATTTATTGAAATCTTTTTCATCAGGTGTCAGTTCTGCTTCTTTCAACCTTATAACAAGAGGAGGAGAAAGCGTCCTGGAAAAAGACGATGTTGAAAGTAAAATTGTTTTTTTGATTTCAGGATCCAGACCAACAGTATCAATTGTATTGACGAATTCTCCTTTGACTTTATTCAGATTTTTAGTAATCGGATGGTTCTGGTTAGGGTTGAGGAGCGGATAATAAAACCAGGGAACCGGTACAATCTGCTTTGATTCTGCTCCCGTGGTAACAGATAATCGCAACACCATAAAATCAGCAATATCCTGTATTATTTCAGGATTTATTCTGGCACCATACCTGAATAACATATCCTCTATATTTACCGGGTGATAGAGTCCAACCGTTTCACCATTTATCAGACTGTCAGAGTTTACATCCACCTCCTCAACAAGCCATAATACTTTTCCGCCATTCATTATATACTGATCGAGTACAAGCTTGTCAGATTCGTTGAATTCTTTTATTGGCTTGGCGACAATCACGGCAGCATAATTATTAAGTATTCCTGTTTTTCCGTTGATTGAGCCCCTGTCAATTGTAAAAAACCTGGAAAGGTTGTAAGTTATGTCTCCAACCTCTACATCCTGTAATTCACCCTGCCCTTCAAGAAATGCTACCTTATATATGGTATCTGAACTGATGGTTGCAATAGTCTGAATCATCTCATATTCAAGACTTTCCATTGAATGAAGAATATTCTGTTCGGGTAAAAGGGACTGATTATTCTTCAGGAAATTGAGAGGAACTTCAACTTTATTATAATTTATCAGCATTCCCGGGAAGATCCTTTTCTGGCTTTTGCCTCCCTCCTCATCTCCTGCCCGTATATCAACAGGATTCAGACCCTTATTGAAAAGTGCTGTGTATTGCTCTTCCCTTTCCTGTTCATTTTTTGCATCTGCAGGATTGATAAACTCATAATCAATGTGCTTTCCGGATGCAATCCTGAACTCTTCAAGCATCTCCTGTACAGATCGTTTGAGCTTTTTAAAAGGAATCGGCATCTCACCGTCGAGATACACCTGTATAAAAATATCATTAGTAAGTCCTTTCAGAATATTATGAGTTGGCGTTGAAAGAGTATATCTTTTATCTTCGGTAAGATCAAGCCTGAGTCTTAAAGCCTTAAATGCAGATGCGATTACAATAATTGCAGTAACTATCATCGTAAACTGGATCCAGCTTTTCAGCTTAAGGTTTCTGGTATCTTTAGCTTCTGCCATAATCAGCTCTTTTTCTTCCACTTGCGTGATAACAACATCAATCGTGTAGCTTCAACGAAAATCACGGAAACAGCAATGAAATAAATTACATCTCTGGAATCTATGACTCCCCTGCTTATGGATTTATAATGTTCGTTTATCCCGAGGTTGATTACAAATTCATCCAGTTTTTTAAGTCCGGGTAAATAAGCAAATGAATCGAATCCCATGAACAGGACAAAACAAAATAAAACAGCGATAATAAATGCAATCACCTGATTATCTGTTATTGATGATGCAAAAATCCCTGCAGAGGCATAAACAGCTGCAAGAAAAAACAGGCCTATGAATGCTCCCAGCGTTGCTCCTTTATCGAGGTTACCGGACGTCTCTCCAAGCAGATAAACTGATATATAATAAATTAAGCATGGCAGAAGAGATAGCAGTACCAGGGCTACAGATGCAAGATATTTTCCCCATATAATTTCTCTTTCTGTAAGGGGCTTTGTATATAGATGTTCAATAGTTCCGAGTCGTTTTTCCTCGGCTATCATCCTCATTGTGACAGCAGGAACAAGAAACAGAAATACCCATGGTGAGAGGAAAAACAAAGTATCGAGACCGGCATAACCGCTGTCGAGTATATTCCATTCGCCGGGAAATACCCACATAAAGAGGCTGTTTATAATCAGAAAAACAGTGATTACAATGTAGCCTGTAAGGCTGCTGAAAAACCCGCTTATCTCTTTTCTGAAAATCGCAAACATACGAAAGCCTGATTGGCAAAAATAATCAAATTAATTTTGAAATGATGCTCCCATGATTCACATGAACTCACCCCCTTGCCCCCTCTCTGCTCCGCAGAGGGGGAGTTAACTCATTGCATAACAAACAATTTCCCCTCTTTACGAAGTAGAGAGGGGGAAAACCTGAGCGGAGCGAAGGAAGGGGGTGAGTACATGAAATTCAAAAATAAATGACATCAATCTGCTAATGGCTGGGCATAGGGGTTGGGGGGCGAATATCGGCAATCCTTACCCCCGTATAATAAAATTCAATTATCTGTTTGTAACTGAACCCTTTAGCTGCCATAACCATTGCTCCTTCCTGACATAGACCGACACCATGTCCATAACCTCTTCCTTTAAAAATTACAGAATCGCCTTCAACAGAAAGTGAAAAAAATGTTGATCTGAGATTAAAATCCGTTCTGATCTGACGCAGTGGAATGGTGAAGTCACCGATCCGGTAATTGGTTAATCTTTTGAGCTGTGAAAAATTTAACAATGTAATGTCATCCGTTTTGCCGGAATATCCATTTTTTTTAAGGTAGCTGAGCCAATCATTGAGGCTAATTCCTGCCTGCCATTTTGCATTATGCGTGGCGAGGCAATACGGGTCGGTTACTTTTTTCAGGTAAGTCTGACCTGTAAGCCAAACATCTTCCGATGATGAGGTTTCACCACCGCAGTTAGAATGGAATGCTGAAATGATCAGTGTGCTGTCGGGTGCCAGGATCACCAGCTCTGCTGTTTCCCTGGCTGCCCTGATTATAAGAGAATCGCTTGTAATACCATTAAATGCCTGGCAGTGAGTATTATCGCATAGATTATACCTGTCAATAAGATGCTTATCGAAATACCGGTACATGTATGTCCTTGCTATTATAGCCTGGGTCTTGAAATATTCAATGTTCTTACCCGACCCGCCTTCGGCCTTAACAACACCTGCAATATAGGTCTCAATATCGGGGATATTTATAAATACCAGTGTAGTCAGGTCCGGGAAGCACTGAAGATCACCTGAATAAAACTGCCGGACAGGAGTCTTTTCGTTAATGCGCAGGGAGAATGAATCATTGCCAGTTTTTCCTGTGAATAAGATGGAATCACACACGAATCCTTTTTCATTCATTACCTTGACAGCAATTTTTTCCCTGAGTTTTGAGATTATGATAAGAGTTCCTTTTTTTACGGTAAGGTTGTTACCGGTAAATGAGTTTATTTCATATTCTCCTCCGGTGACTGAAAAAACTGCCGATTCCGGAGTTTGATTTGCAAAAATCCGTACTCTCACCTGGGCTGAAGTAAAATCAGAACAGAAAAAGAATATTAACAAAAATGCTACTGAAATCCGCATTATTTCCTGCTTAATTCCTGAACCATATCGACAGCAATCCTTCCCGATGCACCTGCTGGTCCAAGCTTCTCCTTTAATATCTTATAATCAGAGAGCATCTTTTCACGTTTATCTCCACCCGGTAAAACAGCCTTGAGCTCTCTCAGCAGATTCTTCTTATTAACCAGATATCCAAGCACTTCCTTGACGACTTCGCCTTCCATTATTAAGTTGACAAGCGATATATACTTCAGTTTTACCACCAACCAGGCGAGAATCATAGTAAAAAAATCGTCACGATAGCTGACAACCTGGGGAGTATCAAACAGCGCCGTTTCGAGTGTGGCAGTCCCTGATGCCACAAGAGCTGCATCTGCTACATGGAGAATCTCGTAAGTTTTTTCTTTGATCAGTATTACCGGCTCGTTACCAATGATTTTAAGATACAGCTCATCCGGAAGATTCTTTACTCCTGCAAGAACAAACTGGTATTCAGGAAGATATCTGACAACCTTGATCATCTGCGGCAGATTTGCCTCAACCTCATGTCTTCTGCTTCCGGCAAGTAACCCTATAACAGGTTTATTCTCCAGCTTAAGCGATTTAAATATTTCTTCTTTCGCAGGTAATGAGGATATTCTTCTTTCTGTCTCATCGACAAGAGGGTTACCCCTGTACTCAACTGAGATACTATGTTTCTTATAAAACTCTACTTCAAACGGGAAAATAATATACATCTTATCGATATACTTCTTTATCTTCTTGACTCTCTTTTCATTCCATGCCCAGAACTTGGGAGAAATGTAATAGAAAACTGTAAAACCTGACTTTTTTGCAAATTCTGCAATCCGGAGGTTGAATCCCGGGTAATCAATAAGAATAATTAAATCTGGCTTATAATCAGCTATTTGCTGTTTGCAGAGAGCAAGGTTACGCGAGATTGTACCGAGATTTTTCAGGACAGCTGTAACGCCCATAAATGCTGTTGATTTATAATGCATTAACAGCTTTGCTCCCGCTGCTTCCATCAGGTCGCCGCCCCAGCAAAATATCTCTGCATTCTTATCTTCA
Source organism: Bacteroidia bacterium (assembly GCA_041479075.1). Taxonomy (GTDB): domain Bacteria; phylum Bacteroidota; class Bacteroidia; order Bacteroidales; family VadinHA17; genus LD21. The sequence continues at coordinate 5,192 of JBGOXH010000076.1, forward strand.
GCCAGCAGCTCCTTTACCAGGTTTGACCCGTGAAGATCACCTGATTGTTCTCCTGCTATAATGAAGTACTTCATAGCAAAAATTTTACGACAAAGACAATCACAGCCCAGAAGATTGTTATTCCCAGGACTCCCCGTGAAGCACGCAGCATATCAAAATGATTAAACAGCAGGAAGATTAATACATTAGGGAAAACACATAAAGTAATTATATGTGTTCCGACATGTGCAGTAGCAATTTTATTAATCCATTCATGGAGGTTGGGATTTCCTCTTGCAAAAATAAGTGCAAAAAAGGCTATGATCAGAGGAAGAACGAGACCGGATACGATCCCTGTTATCAGTTTATCGTATTTCTCTGGTAATGTCATTTGCTGAATCTTTCTTTAAGTTCTTCAAGATACCAGTGGGCAGTCATATCAACTGTTACAGGAACAACTGATACATAATTATTTCTTAATGCCCATTCATCAGTATCTTCAGCTTCAGGCTCATGATTTTGAAAAAAGCCTGAAAGCCAGTAATATGTTTTTCCCATCGGATCTTTTCGTTTTTCAAATTCTTCTTTCCAGTTTCCTTTTGATTGTCTGCAGATTTTTATTCCTTTTATCTCATCGTTTTTCACAGCCGGAATATTTACATTAAGGCAGACACCTGCAGGTAGCGGTTTCAGTGCTATTTTATTCATTACAAGGCGGATATACTCTTTACATACTGAAAAATCGGCTGTAGGTGAAAAGCTGTTAAGTGAGAAGCCTACCGAACTGATACCGTATAAGCACCCCTCAATTGCAGCAGCCATTGTGCCTGAATATAGGACGCTCACAGATGCATTTGCTCCATGATTTATTCCGGCAGCCACATAATCAGGGATCCTTTCAAGCAATTGATTTACAGCCAATTTTACACTATCGGTCGGAGTGCCGTTACATGCATATATCCTGTGCTTTTCATTTTCTTCAAGAAGCTTGACCCTGAGAGGTGTTTTGACTGTAAGCGCTTGTGACATACCCGACTGGCTCTCCATAGTGGATACAAGAACAACTTTCCCGAATTCTTCCATCACCTCAAGAAGAGTTTTCAATCCTGCTGCATATAAACCATCATCATTGGTCAGGAGAATCAGCCTATCATCTTTTTCAAGAACCATAAAAAAACAGTTAGTTTACAAAGATAGATAAATACCTTTCTTAAAATTCTTACTTTTGCCTTTTGTTATTTAATTTAAAAGCAGGAAGTCGGAAGTCGGAAGACGGAAGAAAAATATTGCGGATAAGAGCTTCGGTCTTCGGACTTCAGGCTTCTGACTAAAAAGTTAATAAGTTTCGCAAATGAAGATCTCTTATAACTGGCTTAAGGATTATCTGAATTTTGATATTGAACCCAGTAAATTATCAGTCATCCTGACAGGTATCGGCCTTGAAGTTGAGGCTATGGAGGAATGGGAATCGGTTAAAGGAGGACTTAGAGGTGTTGTGATTGGTGAAGTACTTACGTGCAAAAAGCATCCTGATGCTGATAAGCTTACTGTTACATCTGTTAACATCGGCGCATCTGAGCCGCTTCATATTGTATGCGGTGCACCAAATGTCGCTGTTGGACAAAAGGTACCTGTGGCAACTGCAGGCACTGTTTTGTTTAAAGGAGATGAAATTTTAGAAATTAAAAAATCGAAAATCAGAGGAGAAGTATCCGAAGGAATGATATGCGCAGAAGATGAACTGGGGCTCGGAACTTTGCATGAGGGTATTATGGTTCTCGATAAAAATGCGGTTCCCGGGACACCTGCTTCAGAATATTTCAAGATAGTAAAAGACTTCGTTTTTGAGATAGGCCTTACACCAAACAGGATCGACAGCGGTTCCCATTTCGGAGTTGCCAGAGATCTTGCAGCATACCTTAATATTAATGAAGGGAAAACCGCCAGGGCAGAACTCTCTTCTGTAACTGGCTTTAAACCAGATAATAACGATAATCCTTATGAGGTTGTCATTGAGAATACCACTGATTGCCCGAGATATACAGGCATTACTATAAGCGGAATAAAAATCGGAGAATCTCCGGAGTGGCTCAAGAATAAAATGAAGGCGATTGGTCTGAATCCGATAAATAATGTCGTTGACATAACCAATTTTGTTCAGCACGAAATAGGTCAGCCATTGCACTCTTTTGATGCAGATAAAATTGAAGGGAAAAAAGTTATAATCAGAAATCTTCCTGATAACTCAAAATTCATCACCCTTGATGAAGCAGAAAGAAGCCTTTCAGCCAGAGACCTGATGATCTGCAATGCAAAGGAAGGAATGTGCATTGCCGGAGTATTTGGAGGGATCAAATCGGGAGTGACAGATTCGACGAAAAATATTTTCCTCGAAAGTGCTTATTTCAATCCTGTATCGATCAGGAAAACAGCAAGAAGGCACGGGTTGAATACCGATGCTTCATTCAGGTTTGAAAGAGGTGCAGACCCTGAAATAACATCGTGGGCTCTGAAAAGAGCTATCATGCTTATTAAAGAAATCGCTGGAGGAAAAATCTCTTCTGACATTGTCGATATATATCCAAAAAAGATTGACAGGGCAAAGGTCGAAGTAAGCTACAGGAATATCGACAGACTGATAGGAAAGCAAATTGACCATAACATAATTAAAAAGATTCTCGTTCTTCTTGATATTAAAATTCTGAATGAAAAGGAAGATAATATGACCCTTGAGATTCCTTTGTACAGGGTGGATGTTCATCGTGAAGCAGATGTCGTTGAAGAGATCCTGAGAATCTATGGCTACAATAATGTAGAGATTGACAGTCATGTAAATTCAACCCTTTCTTATTCTGAAAAGCCTGACAGAGAAAAGATAATTAATATCATTTCCGATATGCTGACAGCAAACGGGTTTACAGAAATCATGTGCAATTCGCTCAATCCTTCATCATTTTACGAGAACGGCGATTTCAATAAAGATCAGCTTGTGATGCTTGCCAACCCGCTTAGCTCCGATTTGAATGCTATGAGGCAATCTCTGCTTTATGGCGGACTCAGTTCAGTTGCATGGAATATAAACCACCAGAATCATGATCTGAAATTATACGAATTTGGCAATATTTATTTTTTCAGGAATTCAGGCAAATCATCTCCTGTAGTAGATGATTATTTCGAAAGAAGGTCTCTGGATATTTTTATTTCAGGAAATAGCGCGACTCAGCGATGGAATTATAAAACAAATCCGACAGATTTTTTTAATTTAAAATCGACTGTTGAAATAATTCTAGCACGTTTAGGACTTAAGCCTGAAGATTTTGCTGGTAATGAGAGTGATAAAAAATATTTTTCAGAATCGCTTACATATACTCTCAAAAATAAACTTATTGCTGAAACAGGAAGGATTTCAAAGGAATACCTTATCAGGTTCGATATTGACCAGGATGTTTATTATGCTCATATTGAATGGGATTTTCTTCTTGATCTGATTAAAGATCATTCTATATCTTACCAGGAGCTTCCAAAATATCCATGGGTCAGAAGAGATCTTGCCCTTTTGATAGATAAGAATGTGAAGTTCAGACAGATCAGAGATATTGCTTTTAAAACCGAGAAGCAGATTCTTCAGTACGTGGATCTTTTTGATGTTTATGAAAGTGAGGGTTTAGGTCAGAATAAGAAATCTTATGCTGTCAGCTTTATTCTGAGAGACGACCTTAAAACGCTGACTGATAAGAATATAGAAAAAACAATGAACAACCTGATCGGTGCTTATGAAAAAGAACTTAATGCCATAATAAGGTAATGAAAGCCAAAAGAGTTGAACTGATCAAAGGAGACATTACAAATCTGAATGTTGACGCAATAGTGAATGCTGCAAACAATTCACTTCTAGGCGGGGGTGGTGTTGACGGAGCGATTCATAAAGCTGCCGGACCGGAACTTTTTAAAGAGTGCGAAAGCTTAAAAGGTTGCACAACAGGCCAGGCAAAAATGACGAAGGGATACAAGCTGAAAGCAAAGCATATCATTCATACTGTCGGACCAGTGTGGTATGGAGGCTACCGCGATGAGCCCGACCTGCTTGCATCGTGCTATCAGTCAACTCTCAAGCTGGCTAAAGAAAATAAAATAAAGACGATTGCATTTCCCGGAATTTCTACAGGCATTTATGGTTTCCCTAAGGATCTGGCAGCAATTATAGCCATTAATGAAACCAAAAGATTCATAAACAAATATTCTTATCCCCAGAAAGTCATTTTTGTTGCCTACGATGATGATAGTTTCGAAACTTACAGAAAGCTCCTGGATAAATGAGTTCCCTGTTCAGATCTGTAAAGAACTATTTTTCCCTTGTTAAATTCAGCCATACTGTCTTTGCTATGCCATTTGCCATTATAGGCTTTGCTCTTGCTGTCGCAACTACCGATAATGTGTTCAGCTTAAAGCTCCTTCTGCTGGTTATACTCTGTATGATCTTTGCACGTACTGCCGCAATGGGATTTAACCGACTGGCAGATAACAGGTTCGATGCTCTCAATCCAAGGACAAAGAACAGAGAAATACCCACCGGGAAAATAAGCACTAAAGCGGCTGCATTTTTTGTAATTGTTAATGCGGTTCTATTTATAATAACCACCGGTTTTATAAATAAACTTACACTATTCCTGTCACCGGTAGCTCTCTTAATTATTCTTGGATACACACTATCGAAACGCATAACTTATCTGTGTCACTTTATTCTTGGTCTTGGACTGAGCCTTGCTCCTATCGGTGCATATATCTCTGTTACTGACACTTTTGCCCTGATTCCGGTAATATATTCATTAATAGTGATCACATGGGTAAGTGGATTCGATATAATTTATGCACTGCAGGACGACGATTTCGACAGATCGAATCAGCTTTATTCCATCCCTTCGTTAACAGGAAGAAAAAGGGCTCTGATTATTTCCATTCTGGTACATTTTATTACATTCATTTTAGTAATTACAGCCGGTTACCTTGAAAAGGGAGGTCCGATTTTCTGGATTGGAGCTTTTATATTTACTGCATTATTGATATACCAGCATATAATTGTAAAGCACAATGATATCAGCAGGGTAACACTTTCCTTCTCAACGACAAACGGCATTGCAAGCATCCTTTTTTCAATATTTGTAATAATCGATCTGTATATCAGGTATCATTAAAATGAAAAAATTATCAAATTATGCTTTTTATAAAGCTTTTTTTTATTACTTGACCCACTTAATTATCTGACATGGGAGAACTGTTAATCAAAGAGGTACTCACACGAAAAGAGCTTCGTGACTTTATTTATCTTCCTGAAAAAGTCCATAAGAACGAACCTCACTGGTTGCCACCCATCTATATGGATGATCGGCTGTTATACAATAAGAAGAAGAACAAATCTTATTTATATGCTGATGCCATCCTGTTGCTTGCATATAAGGATAATAAGCCTGTCGGCAGGATCATGGGAATCATAAACAATCGGTATAACGCTATCCATAATGAGAATCACGGACGGTTCTGTTTTATGGAGTGCTATAACGACAAGGAGGTTTTTCATGCCCTGATAATAAAAGTTGAAGATTGGGCAAGACAGAATGGGATGAGCCATCTTGTTGGTCCCCTTGGTTTTTCTGATAAGGATCCTCAAGGCTTCCAGTTTGAGGGATTTGAGTATCCCCAGGTTATAACCATTCCTACTAATTCACAATATATGGTCAGCCTGATTGAAGGCGAAGGGTTCGAAAA
>JBGOXH010000261.1:0-4036 GCA_041479075.1 Bacteroidia bacterium
ACTCATGATACTTTGGGCTATAAAAGGCATGGCTTTTTACCATAAATTTACCTTTCTTAACTGTATACCATGTGTGTATACCCCTGTTTACTATGTGTGTAGTCCATACAGCAAGCAGAGAGGGGGAACACAAGGGGGTGAGTACGTGTGAGTCGATAAATTCATCATTATTACTAAAGTCAGTAAACAAACTATTATTAAATTGCTGATAGTTACTGACAAAATTTTAGGCAGTCTCATTTGATTATTTAATTTTGTTTAATATTTAAATAAATGCAGGCAGAGAATCATCTTTTACAGAAACGCGTCAATCTTTTCGACGGAATTTCGATTGTAGCCGGAGCCATGATTGGTTCTGGTATTTTCATCGTGAGCGCTGATATAGCAAGGACAGTCGGCTCACCGGGATGGCTGATGATTGTCTGGCTGATAACCGGAATAATAACGGTTATAGGAGCTTTAAGCTATGGCGAGCTGGCTTCAATGATGCCTCATGTCGGGGGACAGTATGTTTATCTGAAAGAAGCATACCATCCATTGATCGGATTTCTTTTCGGGTGGACAACTTTTCTTGTTATCCAGTGCGGTTCAATAGCTGCAGTAGCTGTGGCATTTGCAAAATTCAGCGGCGTTCTTTTTCCATGGATAGCGGAAAAGAATATTCTGTTTCAGATAGGACCTTTAAAAATTAACAGTACAATGGTCGTTGCCATAACAATGATCTCATTTCTAACCTGGCTCAATACAAGGGGTATCGTAACAGGAAAGACTGTACAAAACATTTTTACTTCAACAAAAGTTTTAGCTCTTTTCGGAGTTATCTTAATCGGGTTTTTTGCAACAAAAAGCATAAGCTCATTTGAGCTGAACAAGGAGGTGTTCTGGAAAGCAAGCCAGGTTGGGTCTGATAGTCAGGCTGTTCCTTTAGCGGGATTCGCATTGATTGCAGCAATTGGCACTGCACTGGTAGGTTCACTTTTTTCTGCCGATGCCTGGTATAATGTTACATATATTTCCGGGGAGGTAATTAATCCAAAGCGCAACGTTCCTCTGAGTCTCTTTTTCGGAACGTTGATGGTTTCTGTTATTTATCTTCTAGTCAATTTTATTTATATCAGAATACTGCCTCTTTCAGGTTCTCCTGATGGTGCTGATGTATTAAGCAGAGGTATCCAGTATGCTACCGATGACAGAGTAGCAACTTCAGCAATGTATGTAGTGTTTGGTGATGTAGCCGCAATAATAATGGCAGTTTTTATTATGATAAGCACTTTCGGTTGTAATCATGGGCTGATTCTTGCGGGCCCCAGGGTCTATTATGCTATGGCAAAAGACGGGCTTTTTTTCAAAAAAGTTGGTGAGATCAACAAATCCGGGGTTCCGGGATTTGCGCTGGTAGTACAAGGCATCTGGGCAGTATTGCTATGCCTATCAGGAACATACAGCAATCTGCTTGATTATGTTATTTTTTCTGTTCTTATTTTCTTTACACTGACGATCCTTGCCATCTTTATCCTGCGTGTAAAGAGACCAGATATTCCGAGACCTTACAAAGCTTTCGGTTACCCTGTGATCCCCGCGATTTACATACTTACAACAATTACAATAATGGTTATACTCCTAATCTACAAGCCAAAATATACATTATGGGGACTTCTAATAGTACTCATTGGAATACCAGTTTTTTTTCTCTGGAGAAAATACAACAAAAACACTTCCAAATCTGATAATTAATATCTATTTCGGGTATTCTCCTGCAACATATTTCTCAGTTTTCAAGTCTTAATAAGAGAAGATTTATCAGGCAATTATTTATACCGGTACTTTAACGATACAGATATAATTAATTTGGATGATAATCAATAATTTAGTAATTTTTGCAAGAAATTTTCAAGTGTTTATTTCGTTTATTTATTGATTTAAGTTTACATCGGAATTACCTGAAAATCTTTTAATTAATCAATTGATATGAAAGAAGCTGGATGGATTCGAATTTCTTCAATAATTTCAGGGATACTTTTGCTTCTTATATCCTTTACTGCGTGTGAGAAAACAAAGTATGACTTGCTTGACCCTGAATCTGCTGGTAAATGGGAACTGTATACTTCTCAAACCTCTGGTTTACCGGGGAACAGCATCTTCGACATCACAACAGACAAAGATGGCTTTGTGTGGGTCACTTGTTATGGGAAAGGTGCAGCAAAATTCGATGATGGCATCTGGGAAGCTTATACTACCACGAACAGTAATATTCTTAATAATTATGTCACTGCTCTTGCCCCTACCCAGGATGGAAATGTACTGATTGGAACAGAAGCCGGCCTTTCAATGAGATCTTCAACCGGATCGTGGTATTTCTATGTTGATGGCTCTGTATCTTATATGAGTATAAGTACAGTAAAAGTTGCTTCTGACGGATCTTACTGGATCGGAACTGTGGATCAGGGTTATTATTATAATGGAGGTACTGGTTTTCAACATTATGTGCCGACTGCCGGTTTTGATGTGAATGTAATTGAGGAAGGAAGCAATGGAAATATGTGGCTGGGAACTGATCGTGGATTATATAAGTTTACCGGGACTCATCTGAACACTTCTTCCGTTGCTGCATTTACCAAATTGAATGGTTTATCTAGCAATATGGTAACGTCCCTCTATTTCGATAAGGAGGAAAGACTCTGGATAGGTTACATGAAAGGTACAACAGCCTCCTGGGTTGACAAATCCGGGGCGATACATCAGCTTAATCTTATGAATGGAGCTGATAGTACTACTGTCTGGGATATTTGTGAGGACAAAAAGGGTGATATCTGGTTTGCAACAAGTGGTTTTGGATTAGTCAGGTATGATGGTGTTATTCCACATTCCTATAAAGCGTATAACGCGCCAGATAATATTAAGAATAAGATTAATGATTTTTTTACAAGTATCTGTGAGGACAAAGACGGGAACATGTGGTTCGGTATGGCATCAAAAGGAGTCCTTAAATACACTTTACCAATCGAATAAAACCAGAACTAAATGAAAAGCAAGGCACTTTTAATAATCGCGGCATTTTCTTTAATCTGGTTTTCTCCGGTAAAATGCCAGACAAGCTCAAAAACAAGAGATAAATACACTCTTTTGACCATGCCATATAACCAGCGGCCTCTTTCCCTTTACAGAGGGCAGTTCCAGGCTAATGCAGGGTATAAATTTGCAATAAGGGCTCGATCTTATGATAAGGATGGTAATCTTGTTATTCTGAAAGACAAAGGCACTGCATCCGTATATCACTATTATTATCTTAATATCAGATATGGGATAACCAATTTTCTCGAACTCTCTGCTGAGACCAATTATATCAAAAAAGGGGTCAGATCTCCGGCAGAAACCTATTTCAGTACCGCTGCGGATGTCGTTTCAGTCAATACAGTTACTGAAACTAAGGGAATGGGAGATGTTTTATTGCTGGGAACACTGAGGCTTCCAATTACATACAAATGGTTCGACTTTGCAGCAAGAGGAGGAATGTTTCTTCCAACAGCAAAATATGAACCGCCAGTCCCCACTCATAAAGTTACTAATGTAAGTCTCACAGCTGCAAATACTTACACTGTCAATTTTCATTATAACAATTCAAATGGTTTTGGTGTGCCGGTTTACCTGCTTTCTGCTGCAACAAAATTCAGCTTGTCAAAATTCTCTCTTGAAGCAGATTTTAGTTATATGGATCCGGTGAAGGAAGGAAAAAACATACGTTGGGATGAAGCATTAACCGTGAGTAAAACCTTCGACTATTACAGTAAATCATATCAGTTTCTCTTAAATCGGACAATTGAAGCTAATGCTGCATTGCATTATCAGGCTACTGGATGGTTTAATATTGAGATCAATACTAATTATCACAGATCGGAAGGTGGCTGGACTGAATACTGGGGTAAAAAGTACAAAAATCCTGAGGAGCATTTATTCACACTTGAACCGGCAATGGAAATTCAGATATCCCCGGCGATCACTGTTTATGAAATCACAGGATTATCGCTTTCAGGAAAGA